>NZ_SOGU01000089.1:0-57994 GCF_004403275.1 Cryobacterium sp. TMT4-10 | reverse complement strand
GGCCAAAATCAGGTGGCGCATCGAGCACGACTACCGCGAACTGAAAACAGGCCTCGGCCTCGCGCACTTCGAAGGCCGCACCTACGCCGGATGGCACCACCACATGACTCTCGTGACCGCCGCCCACCTCTTCATCACCCAGCTGTGGCTGACCCGCCCAAAAGCGGTTGGGGCAGGCTGAGCCTCTACGGCATCCTCAGAGAACTCCAACGAGTCCTCGCCGTCTATCTCGGATACTGTCCCCACTGCCGACAACGAGCCCCAACATAACTAAGTACTACTAGGGCTGGCGCACACCGGGACCGGGCCGGGAATACAACGCGGGCGCCGACGGTTACCGCCACAGTGAGTGAAACCATCAAAGTAGACATCTGGTCCGATGTGCAGTGCCCCTGGTGCTACATCGGCAAGCGCAAATTCGAGGCCGGGGCGGCCCTGTTCGACGGCGAGGTCGAGGTCGAGTACCACAGCTACGAACTCGCGCCGGATACCCCGGTCGATTTCGACGGCAGCCCCGTCGACTACCTCAGCCAGCGCAAGGGCCTGCCCCTCGCCGACGTCGAGCAGATGCTCGAGCGGGTCACCGGGATCGCCCAGAGCGTCGGTCTGCACTACGACTACGACTCCGTGCACCAGACGAACACCGTCATCTCGCACGAGCTGCTGCACTACGCCAAAGCCCAGGGCCGCCAGCTCGAGATGAAGGAACGCCTGCTCAAGGCCTACTTTGTCGACGGCCGGCACGTGGGCCGGATCGAGGACCTGGCCGACCTGGCCGCCGAGATCGGTCTGGACCGGGACGACGTCGTGCGCTCCCTGACCGCGCACGAGTTCCTGGCGGCGGTCAAGGCCGACGTCGCTCAGGCCGCCGCCTACGGCATCCAGGGGGTGCCCTTCTTCGTGATCGACGGAAAATACGGCATCTCCGGTGCGCAGGAGCCTGATACCTTTGCGCAGGCTCTCGGCCAGGCTCAGTCCGAAAAAATCGAGGAGAAGAACAAATGACCGATGTGACCACCACCCCGGCCGTCCCCACCGAGGCCGTCTCCACCCCGGCCGTCCCCACCGAGGCCGCGCCGGTTCCCACGATCGAACTGCTCGGCCAGTCCGAGTCCGGCGCCTGCTGCGGCGCCGACGGCTGCTGCGGAGCCTGACTCCCCACCCCGCCGAGCCGTGAGTTTTACTCGTGTTTTGCGCCAAAACAGTGGCGGAACTCACGGCTCGGCGGGCGGGGAGAGGCCAGCTTGGGGGCGGTCACCAGCCATCCTGGCGTCTGTGAGAATTGAACGGATGATACCTGCAACCACGATCGGTCCGGCGAAGCCGCTCCAGATCGGCCCGCTCACGCTCGACGTGCCCGTCGTGCTCGCCCCGATGGCCGGCATCACCAACACCGCGTTCCGCCGGCTCTGCCGCGAGTTCGGTGCGGGCCTCTACGTCAGCGAGATGATCACCTCCCGCGCGCTGGTCGAGCGCACCCCGGAATCGATGCGCCTGATCCGGCACCACGAGAGCGAAACCACCCGCTCGATCCAGCTCTACGGGGTTGACCCGAAAACCGTCTCCGAGGCGGTCACCATGCTCGTCGCGGAGGACCGCGCCGACCACATCGACCTGAACTTCGGCTGTCCCGTGCCCAAGGTCACCCGCAAGGGCGGTGGCGCCGCACTGCCCTGGAAGCTCGGGCTGTTCCGGCAGATCGTCGAGGCCGCGGTGACCGCCGGCGGCTCCGTGCCGGTCACGATCAAGATGCGCAAGGGCATCGACTCCGACCACCTCACGTACCTGGAGGCCGGCAAGGCGGCCGAAGGCGCCGGCGTCGCCGCCATCGCACTGCACGCCCGCACGGCGGCCGAGCACTACTCCGGCCAGGCCGACTGGTCGGCCATCACCACGCTCAAGAACATCGTCACCAGCGTCCCGATCCTCGGCAACGGCGACATCTGGTCCGCCGAGGACGCCCTGCGCATGGTGGCCGAGACCGGATGCGACGGAGTCGTCGTCGGACGCGGCTGCCTGGGCCGCCCGTGGCTGTTCGGCGACCTGGCCGCGGCCTTCCGCGGCGACCTGGCCACCGCCCGGATCCAGCCCCGCCTCGGCCAGGTCGCGGACACGTTCCGCCGCCACGCCGAACTGCTCACCGAATTCTTCGAGAGCGAAGAGCGGGCCTGCCGCGACATCCGCAAGCATGTGGCCTGGTACTTCAAGGGTTACCCGGTCGGCGGCGACCTTCGGGCCAGCCTCGCGTCAGTGGTCTCGCTCGCGCAGCTCGACGACCTGCTCGGCACGCTCGACGGGGAGCAGGAATACCCGGGCGCGGGTGCCGAGGGCCCACGCGGACGCGCGGGCAGCCCGAAGAGGACCGCCCTCCCCGAACACTGGCTCGACTCCCAGGAGATCGAAGGCGCCGAACGCGCCAACCTGACCGAGGGCGAAGGGGACACAAGCGGTGGCTAACGAGACCGGGTACAGCACCCACGACGAACAGCGCTGGCTGCCGGAGCAGCACGGGTCCAGGCGCAGCGATTTCGCGCGCGACCGGGCCAGGCTGCTGCATTCCAGCGCGCTGCGGCGGCTCGCCGCCAAGACCCAGGTGCTCAGCCCCACCGCTGGCCTCGACTTCGCCCGGAACCGGCTCACCCATTCCCTCGAGGTGGCCCAGGTCGGCCGGGAGCTCGCCCTGCGGCTCGGACTCGACCCCGACATCGTCGACACCGCGTGCCTCGCGCACGACATCGGGCATCCGCCGTTCGGCCACAACGGCGAGCGTGCGCTGAACGACTGGTCCGCCGACATCGGCGGCTTCGAGGGCAACGCGCAGACCCTGCGCCTGCTCACCCGCCTCGAACCCAAGGTGTTCGGGGCCGACGGCCGCAGTTACGGGCTCAATCTCACCCGGGCCAGCCTCGACGCCAGCTGCAAGTACCCGTGGCCGGACGAGTCCTCGGTGGCCGACCCGAGCGGGCGCGCCAAATTCGGTTTCTACCAGGACGACCGGGCCGCCTTCGAGTGGATGCGCGCCGCCGCGCCGGACCGGCGCCTCTGCATCGAGGCGCAGGTGATGGACCTCTCGGACGACATCGCCTACTCCGTGCACGATTTCGAGGATGCCGTGGTCAACGGCTACGTCGACGTCGCCGCCCTCAACGGCCAGGCCAGCGCCGAACTCGTCCCGTCGATGCACGCCTGGATCGGCGGCGCCGTGTCACACGAGGAGCTCGCCCAGGCCTACGACCGGATCGGGGCGATGGACTCCTGGCTGCGCACCTGGACGGCGGGCCGCCGCGACCAGGGACGACTGAAGACCCTCACCAGCCAGCTGATCGGCCGCTTCTCCGGTGCCGCCGTGCACGCCACCCGGCAGTCCTACCCGATGGACAGCCTGCTCCGGTTCGGGGCCCACGTCGTGGTGCCGCGGGAGATCCAGGCCGAGATCGCCGTACTCAAGGGCGTCGTTGCCGCGTTCGTCATGTCCAACAACACCCGGCAGCCGATCTACACCCAGCAGCGTAAAGTGCTTGGCCTGCTGGCCGAACGCCTGTACACCTCGGGCGACGAGCACCTCGACGCCGGATTCACCGAGGACTGGCGCGCCGCCTCCGACGATGCCGCCCGCAAGCGCGTGGTCGTGGACCAGGTGGCCAGCCTCACCGACCAGTCCGCGCTGGCCTGGTACGAACGCCTCGTGCAGAACTGAGCCCGGCCCATCCGTAACTCCACACACCGTATCTCCACAAACCGGTGCACCGTACCGAACACCGACCCGGGCAGGACTAGCATTCAGCTATGGCAGGCCTGATTCGACAAGACGACATCGAAGAGGTCAAAGCCCGCACCAACATCGCCGACATCGTCAGCGACTATGTGAGCCTCAAGTCAGCCGGGGTCGGGTCGATGAAAGGCCTCTGCCCGTTCCACGACGAGCGCAGCCCCAGCTTCCATGTCCGCCCCCAGGTGGGGTTCTACCACTGCTTCGGCTGCGGCGAGAGCGGCGATGTCTACTCGTTCCTGCAGAAGATGGACCACGTCAGCTTCAGCGAGGCCGTCGAACGCCTCGCCGGGCGCGTCGGCATCGAGCTGCACTACGAGGGCGGCGCGGGCGAGGCGCCCGACCACACCAACCGGGCCCGGCTGTACGCGGCCAACCAAGCGGCCGCCGACTTCTTCGTCGAGCGGCTCGGCAGTGCGGGCGCCGCCGTCGGGCGCACCTTCCTCGGTGAACGCGGCTTCGACGCCCTGGCGGCCGCCCGCTTCGGCGTGGGTTTCGCCCCGAAGAGCTGGGACGAACTCACCAACCACCTCCGGGCCAAGGGGTTCACCACCGAGGAGCTCACGCTCTCCGGGCTGGTCTCCAGCCGTGAAGGAGCGAGCGGCGTCTACGACCGGTTCCGCGGTCGCCTGGTCTGGCCGATCCGTGACATCACCGGGCAGACCATCGGCTTCGGCGCCCGCAAACTGCTCGACGACGACAAGGGCCCCAAGTACCTCAACACGCCCGAGACACCGATCTACCACAAAGCCCAGGTGCTCTACGGGCTCGACCTCGCCAAACGGGACATTTCGCGTGGGCACCAGGTCGTCGTCGTCGAGGGGTACACGGATGTGATGGCGTGCCACCTGGCCGGGGTCACCACCGCCGTGGCCACCTGCGGCACCTCCTTCGGTGTCGACCACATCAAGGTGCTGCGCCGCGTTCTCGGCGACGACAGCGGGGTCGGCGAGGTCGTGTTCACGTTCGACCCGGATGCCGCCGGCCAGAAGGCGGCCATGCGCGCCTTTAGCGAGGAGCAGCGTTTCACCGCCCAGACCTTCGTGGCGGTCGGTCCGGAGGGACTGGACCCCTGCGACCTGCGCCTGCACCGCGGCGACGACGCCGTGCGCCGGCTGATCGACTCGAAGAAGCCCATGTTCGAGTTCATGATCCGGCAGCTGCTCGGCCAGTACAACCTCGACACCGTGGAGGGACGGGTGGCCGCGCTCCGCTCCGCGGCGCCGATCGTCAGCGACATCCGCGACCCTGCCCTGCGCCCCGGGTACACCCACGAACTGGCCCGCATGCTCGGGATGGAGCTCGGCGAGGTCGGCAAGGCCGTCTCCGCGGCCCTGACCCGCTCACGGTCCTCCGGGTCCGGGGAGGACACCGCCCGGCACGCCGGCCGGGACGACGCGCCGCGGGAGCAGCCCTTCTCCATGGTCGACCTCGCCACCGATCCGGTCACCCGGCTGGAACGCGACGGCCTGATGGCCATGCTCCAGCGCCCGACCGTGGTCGGGCTGGAACTGCTCCAGCGCGCCGTGCAGACCACGTTCTCGAACCAGTCCCTGGCCGTCGTGCGCGACGCCATCGCCGCCAGCCTGACGCACCACGCCGCATCGGACTGGCTGGACCGGGTCGTCACCGAGGTTCCGGCCCCGCTGGAAAACCTGGTCAAGGACCTGGCCATGGCGTCTCTGCCGGAGCGCTCCGAGGGGGCGGTGGCCCGGTACGTGCGCGATGTCACGGTCGCCCTGGTCGACCGCGACCTGCTGCGACAGAAGGCCGAGCTGCTCGGGCGCCTCCAGCGGGCGGATGCCTCCAACCGAGAGGTCTACGTGGCGATCCAGCGTGAACTGGTGCGGGTCGAAGCCGAGAAGCGCAACCTCCGCGAGGAGTGAGGCCCGAGCCCCGGCGGCCCCGAAAGCCGGGCGCTGCACGTTGCAGCTCGGTAAAGATGCTCCGTGAACCGGCTGGTAATCGGGCCTTCTGTGCTAATTCTTTTCCTACAGCAATGCAGGCGTGTGCGTTACGGCCCCGCGCCCCGCATCGGATTTCTAGAGGAAGAGGCTCACGGCTATGGCATTCCCATCCACTTCACGCGCGAAAGGCATCAGCGCCGCGGCAGTCGTCGCTGTCGCCGCGCTGACCCTCGCGAGCTGCTCCGCAGGCGGGTCGACCGATAAGAGCACCAGCGGCGGCGGCTCCATCACGATCGGCACGACCGACAAGGTCACGACGCTCGACCCCGCCGGCTCCTACGACAACGGCTCGTTCTCGGTGCAGAACCAGGTCTTCCCATTCCTGATGAACACGCCGTACGGCAGCCCCGACGTCGAGCCCGACATCGCCACCAAAGCCGAGTTCACGAGCCCGACCGAGTACACGGTCACGCTCAAGCCCGACCTGAAGTGGGCCAACGGAAACGACCTCACGTCCTCCGACGTGAAGTTCACCTTCGACCGCCAGCTGGCGATCGCGGACGACAACGGCCCGTCGTCGCTGCTCTACAACCTCGCCAGCGTGGCAGCGCCTGACGACACCACCGTCGTCTTCACGCTCAAGCAGGCCGACGACCAGATCTTCCCGCAGATCCTGTCCAGCCCGGCCGGCCCGATCGTCGACGAGGATTCCTTCTCCGCCACCGCGCTCACCTCCGACAACGACATCGTCAAGGCGAACGCCTTTGCCGGCCAGTACGTCATCACCAGCTACGATTTCAACAACCTGGTCGGTTACAAGGCCAACAAGGACTACGCGGGACTCCTCGGCCCGGCGAAGACGGATGTCGTCAACGTCAAGTACTACGCCGACGCCTCCAACCTCAAGCTCGACGTTCAGCAGGGCAACATCGACGTCGCGTTCCGCAGCCTCTCGGCCACGGACATCGAAGACCTCCGCGGCAACGACAAGGTCAAGGTCGTTGACGGTCCCGGCGGCGAGCTCCGCTACGTCGTCTTCAACTTCGACACCCAGCCGTTCGGTGCCAAGACCCCCGAGGCAGACCCGGCCAAGGCTCTCGCCGTGCGCCAGGCGGTTGCCGACCTCGTCGACCGCGAGGAAATCGCCAAGCAGGTCTACAAGGGCACCTACACGCCCGTGTACTCCTACGTGCCCGCCGGCCTGACCGGTGCCACCGAGTCCCTCAAGGGCCTCTACGGCGACGGCAAGGGCGCCCCGGACCGCGACAAGGCGAAGGCGACCCTCGCCGCGGCCGGCGTGACCGGCCCGGTCGTGCTGAACCTGCAGTACAGCAACGACCACTACGGTCCCTCCTCGGGCGACGAGTACGCCCTGGTCAAGGACCAGCTGGAAGCCTCCGGCCTGTTCACGGTCAACCTGCAGACCACCGAGTGGGTTCAGTACGCCAAGGACCGCACGACCGATGTGTACCCCGTGTACCAGCTCGGTTGGTTCCCGGACTACTCCGACGCCGACAACTACCTGACCCCGTTCTTCCTCGAGGGTGGCTTCCTGAAGAACCACTACAGCGACCCTGAGGTCGACGCTTTGATTTTGAAGCAGGCCGTCACGGCCGTCCCCGCGGAGCGCACCAAGCTGATCGAGGACATCCAGGACAAGGTCGCCGCCCAGCTGTCGACCGTGCCGCTGCTGCAGGGCGCCCAGGTGGCCGTCACCGGCACCGACGTGACCGGCACCAGCGACACCCTCGACGCGTCGTTCAAGTTCCGCTACGCTGCGCTGAAAAAGGGCTGAGTCCCGACCGGCTAGAGTTTCTCTAATTTGAAATCCGGGGGCACCCAGCAATTTCATTGCTGGGTGCCCCTCTCATTTTTCCAGCGTTAGGCAGGCATGACCACTGTGAGCATGCGTCCCACGGCCCCTCGGGCCGCCGGACCCAAGAAACGAACTTCGTCCGGCGGTGGGATCGGCCGGTACGTCCTGATCCGCTTCCTGCTGATCATCCCCACGATGTTCATCCTCGTCTCCATGGTCTTCTGGCTGATGCGCCTCACCGGCGACCCGATCACGGCGGCCCTGGGCGGTCGCCTCGGGCCCGATCAGCTGGCAGAGCGCATCCACGCGGCCGGCTATGACCGCCCGATCCTGGTGCAGTACGTGGAGTACCTCGGCCAGATCTTCACCGGCAACTTCGGCACCACGATCAGCACCAACCGCCCCGTCTCGGAGGTGCTGATGACCTACGGGCTCGCCACCTTCGAGCTGGTGTTCTACTCGCTCCTGGTCGCGTTCATCATCGGGATCCCGCTCGGAATGGTCGCCGCCTACTTCCGGGACAAGCCCACTGACGCGTTCCTGCGCGTCTTCGCCATCCTCTGCTACGCCACCCCGGTCTTCTTCTCCGGCCTCCTGTTCAAGCTCGTCTTCGCCGTCTGGCTGCAGGTGCTGCCCGTGGCCGGGCGCGCCTCGACCGGCGCCGAACTGCAGATGCAGTTGCTGCCCAACAAGACCGGACTGTACACCATCGACGCCCTGATGACCGGCAACCCGCAGGTGCTCGGTGACGTGCTCTCCCACGCCGTGCTCCCGTCGCTCGCGCTCGGGCTCCTCACGGCCGGGGTATTCCTCCGGCTCGTGCGCACCAACGTCATCGGCACCCTCGGCACCGACTACGTCGACGCTGCCCGCTCACGCGGGGTGAGCGAGTTCCGGCTGGTGCGCAAGCACGCCTACCGGCCCGCACTGATCCCCATCATCACCGTGATCGGCCTGCAGATCGCCCTGCTCCTCGGCGGCGCGGTGCTGACCGAGACCACCTTCGAATGGAAGGGCCTGGGCTTCATGCTCTCCGAATTCCTCAAGGCGCGTGACTTCGTGGCCGTGCAGGGAATCGTCGCCCTACTCGCCGTGATCGTCGCCCTGTCCAACTTCATCGTCGATATCATCGCCGCGCTGATCGACCCGAGGGTGAGGTACTGACCGTGACCGCTGCCCAGAACCCGCCCGCCGTGCGGAAGCCCGGCCGGTGGACCCGCCTACCCATCGTGCACCAGCTGCGCCAGAGCATCGGGCTGCAGCGCGGGATGCTCTTGGCCGGCCTGGTCATCACGGCCGTGTTCGTGCTGACAGCCATCTTCGCTCCCGTGATCGCCCCGTTCGGTTTCAGCCAGCTCCGCGACGCCGACGGCGCGTTCGGCGCGCAGCAGCCCCCGGGCGAAGCGCATCTCCTCGGCACCACGGCGGGCGGTTACGACGTGCTGTCCCGGGTGATCTGGGGCGCGCAGACGGCCCTGTTCGTGATCATCGTCGCCGTGATCCTGTCCATCTTCGCCGGGGTGCTGCTCGGGCTGTTTTCCGGCTACTTCGGCGGCTGGCTCGACCGCATCCTCGTCGTCGTGTCCGACGCCGTATACGCCTTCCCGTCCCTGCTGCTCGCCATCGTGATGTCCATCGTCATCTCCGGCGGCAAATCGAACCTGATCGGCGGCATCCTCGCGGCCGCGATCTCGATCACCGTGGTGTTCATCCCGCAGTACTTCCGGGTGATCAGGGCCGAGACGGTGCGGATCAAGGCGGAAGCCTATGTCGAGTCCGCCCGCGTGCTCGGCGCCAGCAACGGCCGGATCATGTTCCGGCACGTGCTGCGCAATGCGACCCGCACCCTCCCGCTGATTTTCACCCTGAACTCGTCGGAGGCCATCCTGACCCTCGCCGGTCTCGGCTTCCTCGGCTTCGGCATCGAACCGACCGCCGCCTCCGAATGGGGTTTCGACCTCAACAAGGCGGTCTCCGACGTCACCAGCGGAATCTGGTGGACTTCGCTCTTCCCTGGCCTCGCGATCGTGCTCGTCGTGCTCGGCATCACACTGGTGGGCGAGAGCCTCAACGACCTCGCCGATCCCCGGCTGCGCGGACGACGGGCGGTCGCGCAGGCGGCCGGCGTCGTCGCGGAGACCTCCGTCGTTCCCGGCGGTGTGCTCACCGCCGGGCCCGGCGGGCTCGACGGTCTCGAAGACCAAGCCACCCATCCTTCCGACGGACTCGAGGACAGACCATGACCGATGTGCTCACCATCACCGACCTGGGCATCTCCTTCGCGACCGACGCCGGCGCCGTCAGGGCCGTCGACGGTGTGAGCCTGCGGGTGGCGCCGGGCGAGGTCCTCGCCATCGTCGGCGAGAGCGGCAGCGGCAAGACCGTCACGGCCAAGACGATCCTCGGGCTGCTGCCGGAGACGGCGACCGCCTCCGGGGCGGTCATCCTCAGCAGCAAGGACGGTTCGAGTGAGAACAACGTGATCTCGCTCAGCACGTCCCAGTTGCGCCAGGTTCGCGGCACGGACGTGTCGATGGTGTTCCAGGAGCCGTCCACCGCACTCAACCCGGTGTACACCGTCGGCTGGCAGATCGCCGAGGGCATCCGCGCCCACGGTGAGTTCAGCCGGAAGGAGGCGAAGCAGAAGGCGATCGAGATTCTCGGCCGGGTCGGCATTCCCGACCCGGAGATCCGCGTCAACTACTTCCCGCATCAGTTCTCCGGCGGGCAGAAGCAGCGCGTCGTCATCGCCATGGCCCTCGTGCTCGACCCGGGCCTGATCGTCGCCGACGAGCCGACCACGGCCCTCGACGTAACCGTGCAGGCGGAGATTCTCGACCTGCTGCGCCGCTGCCGCGACGAGTTCGGCACCGCCATCGTGCTGATCACGCACAACATGGGTGTCGTCGCCGACCTGGCGGACCGCGTCGCCGTGATGTACCAGGGCAAGGTGGTGGAGGAGGCCGACGCCCAGACCCTGTTCACCTCGCCGCAGGACGACTACACGAAGAAGCTTCTCGCCGCCGTGCCCCACGTCGGCCAGGGCGTCGCGCACGCCGCTGCGCGGGCCACGGCGCGGGAGCGCGGATGGGCGCAGCAGGCCCCGGTCGTCGTCGCCGACAACCTCCGGATCGAGTACCCCGGGCGCCTCGGCCGAGGCGGCTTCACCGCCGTGGACGGGGTGAGTTTCCTGATCCGGCCGGGCGAGGTGCTCGGGCTGGTGGGCGAGAGCGGCTCCGGCAAGACCACCACAGGGCGGGCCATCGCCGGCCTGACCCGGGTGACCGGCGGGTCACTCACCGTGCTGGGTCACGAGATGAACGGCTTTAAGGAGCGGGCGTTCAAGAAATTCCGCAAGGACATCGGTTTCGTCTTCCAGGACCCCGCATCGAGCTTCAACCCGTTGCTGACGATCGCCGAATGCGTCGCGGAACCGCTGGTGGTGCACGGTCGGGCGAAGACTCCCGCGGCAGCCCGGGCCCGGGTGAACGAACTCCTCGAGGCCGTGCAGCTGCCCCGGGCGTACGGGGACCGCTACCCGCACGAACTCAGCGGCGGCCAGCGGCAACGGGCCAGCCTCGCCCGTGCGCTGGCCCTGGAACCGGCCCTGCTCATCGCGGACGAACCCACCAGCGCCCTCGACGTGTCGGTGCAAGCGCGCGTGCTGGAGCTCTTCGCGGAGCTGCAGCGGGAATTCGGATTCGCGTCGCTGTTCATCAGCCACGACCTCGCCGTCGTCGACCTCGTCGCCGACCGGATCGCGGTGCTCTATCAGGGCAAACTGGTCGAGGAGGGGACCAGCGCCCAGGTGCTGGGTGCGCCGAAAGACCCGTACACCCAGCGGCTCCTCGCCTCCCTGCCCGTACCCGACCCGGCCGAACAGGCCGTCCGACGGGAGGGGCTCCGCCGACTGCGTGCGGCAGGATAGAAACCATGACTCGCGGCACGGCACCGACACACCCGATCTCGACCAGTGACCTGACCATCGAATACCCGCCACACGGTGCCAGCGGAGCCTTCGTGGCGGTGCACGGCCTCACCCTGCGGATCGAGCCCGGCGAGGTTCTCGGTCTGCTGGGGGAGAGCGGATCCGGCAAGAGCACCCTCGCGCGGGTGCTGTCGGGGGCCGCGTTCGGCCCGGCTGCCGGAACGGTGAGACCGCAGATCACCGGGGGAGAGGCCGGTGTTCTCGGCTACCGGCTGCGCGGCATCCGTCGTCGCAAATTGGCCCGGCTCACCTTCGGGGTGGGCTACCTCGCCCAGGACGCCGCCGACACCCTGCCGTCCACCCTGACCGTGGCGGAGATCGTGGCCGAGCCGATCCTGGACCGGGACCGGCGCTACAACCGCCGTGCGCTCGAGGCCCGGGTGGCGACCATGATCGACGCCGTCCGCCTGCCGCTGACCGTGCTCACCCAGTACCCTTACGAGCTGAGCAACGGGCAGCGCCAGCGGGTTGCCCTCGCCCGGGCGCTCGTGTTCGGCCCGTCGCTCCTGATCGCCGACGAGCCGACCGCGGGCGTGGACGCCACGGTGCGGGACGCGGTGACCGATCTGATCGGCGAACTGCAGCGGGAACGTGCCTTCTCCGCCCTGGTGATCAGCTCGGACCTCAAGGTGCTGCGCCGGGTGGCGAACCGGATCGGCGTGCTCCACCAAGGAGTCCTGGTCGGGCTCGGCACCATCGACGAGGTGTTCGACGACCCGTGGCATCCGTATGTCGCGGGCCTGGCCGATGCGCTTACCGGTGACGAAACCACCGAGAGCGAACCCGGCGCGGACGAGGACGGTGCCCATGTCACGCAGTCCTGAACTCGCCCAGCACCGGGCCGTGCTCACGGCCGCCGTGGCTCCTCTGCCGCGGGACCGGTGGCCGGAACGCGGCCCGATCACGATCCTGCCCGAGTCCGAGGGCGCCTTCACGGCTGCCGTGCGATCTGCCGGGGGAACGGTCACGGCCCTCTCCCCGGACACGCGGGGGCTGATCTGGCTGGATTACGGGCGCGCCGACGAACTGCGCGCCACCCTGGACGCGCACCCGATGATCGGCTGGGTGCAACTGCCCTGGGCGGGCGTGGACGCGTTCAGCGGCGTGCTGGCCGGGCTCGGCCGGCCGGGCCTGCTCTGGACCAGCGCCAAGGGCGCCTACGCGCAGCCCGTCGCCGAGCATGCCCTCGCCCTCGGTCTGGCCCTGCTCCGCGTGCTTCCGAAGCGCGCTCGCGCAACAACCTGGAGCACGGTGCCGGAAGGGCGCTCGCTCTACGGCCGCTCCGTGGTCATCGTCGGCGCTGGCGGAATCGCCCTGGAACTGATTCGCCTGCTCGCCCCCTTCGACACCTCCATCACGGTCGTGCGTCGCAGCCCGCTGCCGGTGCCCGGTGCGGCCCGGACTGTGCCGACCGAAGCCCTGCACGAGGTTCTGCAGACCGCCGACGTGGTCTTCATCGCCGCGGCGCTCACCGAGGGCACCCGGCACCTGATCGGAGAGCGCGAATTCGAGTTGATGCGGCCGGAGGCGGTCCTGGTGAACGTCGCCCGGGGACCGCTCGTCCACACGGATGCGCTCACGGCGGCCCTGGCCTCCGGGGAAATCGCCGGGGCGGCCCTCGACGTCACCGACCCGGAGCCGTTGCCGGACGGACACCCGCTATGGCACGAACCGCGCTGCCTGATCACCCCGCACACGGCTGACACGCCCGAGATGACGGCACCGCTGCTCGCCGAGCGGATCCGCCTCAATGTGCGCGCATTCCTTGAAGATGGCCGATTTGTCGGGGTCGTCGACCCTCGGGTCGGCTACTGAAGGCGGGCCTCGATTTTGCACACGGCCAACATTTGATAAAGTAACAGAGTTGTAAAAAGCATTCCTCGATAGCTCAATTGGCAGAGCAGCGCACTGTTAATGCGCAGGTTCTTGGTTCGAGTCCAAGTCGGGGAGCTAAAGGCCACCAAGGGCTCCACCCCTGGTGGCCTTTTTTGTTCGAAGTGGGCGGCAGAAAAGGCGGCATACGTGAACGTTTCCCTCAGTGTGGACATCCTGCTGGCTGTGCTCACGGTCGTGCTCCTCGCCCTGTGGCTGCGCGCTCGGCGCTCCTGGCGGCGAGTCGTGTTCGACCGGTCGGCCGCCGAACGGATGCGCATCGACCTGGAACTCTCCCTCGCCGAACAGCAGGGCCGGCTCGGCATCATCCGCGAACTCCAGGACGTCGCCGTTCTCTCGGTCTCCCGCCTGATCACGCGGGCCGAGGCGGCCCGGTACACGGCGGAGAGCGACCCGTCGAGCGCCGTGCGTGTCGCCACGACCCTGGTCGACGAGGGCCGCGTGGCCCTGGCCGACATGCGCCGGGTTCTCACGATCGTTCGGGACGGCGAAGCCATCGCGACAACGCAGCCCGGGTTGCAGTCCACGCGCGACCTCTTCCGGGTCATGTGCGACGCCGGCCTCTCCGTGGTCTTCACCGAGTCCGGGGAGCGATTCCCGCTCAAGCCGGGCGCCGAACTGGCCATCTTCCGCATCCTGCAGGGCGCCCTGGCCAACACCCTCAGCCACGGCGGCCGTGGCACGGAAGCCCGCATCTCCTTCACCTGGAGCCGAGATGGACTGCAACTCGTGGTGGCCGACGACGGCATCCGTGCGGCGGCCCGGCGGGAAAGCACGGATGAAGCCGATTTCGCGGCGCGCACAAAGTACACGATCGATGACGACCTGAAAGCGCTGAGCGAGAGCGTTACCGGGGCGGGAATCACCCAGATGCGCGAACGCGCCGAACTGTTCGGCGGCGTATTCGACGCTGGCAGCGTGCCCGGAGTCGGCTTCACCGTGTCGGCGGTGTTCCCGTCGCTGCGTTTCCACAACGGCATCCACGGCGTCAACCTCGCTCGCTGACGAGGGGTCCCCTGCTCAACCGGTCAACCGGTCGGCAGGGCACTCGTCGGTTCAGTCCTCGAGGTTGTCCACGCCGGGCAGCCAGGCTTGCCCGGGGATGCCCCAGCCGCGTTTGCGTTCCACTTTGGCCGCGATTTTGGCATAGAAGTGCTCGAGCCGGTCGACGTACAGCGTGCCATCGAGGTGGTCGTACTCATGCTGGAAGATGCGCGCGAGCCATCCGTCGGCCCGGATCTCGAACGGTTTTTGGTCCAGGTCCACCGCCGTCAGGATCGCGGCGGGGGAGCGCAGCAGCGGGAATCGCTCGCCGGGGAAGGACAGGCACCCCTCGACGTCCTCGTCCTCGTCGGCTTCTCCGGCCGGAACGGGCGTGATCCACAATTCCGGGTTGATGGCCACGCCACGCCACAGGCGGTCGCCGTCCTCGTCGTCGGGGTAGTTGTAGGTGAAGAGCCGCAGGGGCACGCCGACCTGGGGTGCGGCCAGGCCGACACCGGGGGCGGCGTCCATCGTCTCGAACATGTCCTGCACCAGTTCGTGCAGATCATCTCCGAAATTCACGACGGGGCGTGCGGGGGAGTGGAGAACGGGATCTCCTGAAATAACTATCGAGCGTACGGCCATTCAGCAAGGATATCGGGCTCGTTCTGGATAAGGTCATTGAGTGACTCCCGACCTGACTGACTTGGCTGTCACGATCGACCCGCGTCAGGCGATCGGCATCCCGCTGGCCCTCGTTGGAGCGGTGTTCCTGTCGCTCGGGGCGCAGTTCCAGCACCGCGGCGTCACCAAGGTAGAGGCGAAGACCGCAGAGATAACGGGCGGGCTCAATCCTCGGCAGCTGATGCTTCTGCTCAGCCGGCCCTCCTGGGTGTTCGGCACGCTGATGCTGGGGCTCGCCATCGTCTTCCAGCTCTCCAGTCTGGCCTTCGCCCCGATCATCATGGTGCAGCCGTTGGGCGCCGTCGCCCTGGTGATCACGTCGATCCTCAACGCCCGGGTCACCCGTGTTCCGGTCAACCGGGCGTCGAAAATCGCCATCGCGATGTGCGTGGGCGGGGTCGGCCTGTTCGTCACCGTGGCGGCCTTCACCGCGGTGGACAAGCCCGTCACCGACGCGAACCTGCTCACCATTCTGGTCGTGCTCGGCGTGGTGCTGGCGCTATTCGGCGCCGCATTCGTGTTCCTGCGCACCCGGTTCAAGGCCATTTTCTACATCATCGGCGCCGGGGTGCTCTATGGTTTTGTCGCCACCCTGGCGAAGGTGATCATCAACCGAACCCAGAACGGAAACTTCGAATGGCTGACGCTCGCCTGCGTGGCCGGGCTGCTGCTGGCCGCCGCCCTGGGAGCCTATTTCGTGCAGACCGCCTACGCGTCCGGCCCCCCGGACCTGGTCATCGCCGGGTTGACCGTGATCGATCCGCTGATTGCCGTCGGTATCGGCATCGTCGTGCTCGGTGAGGTGGAGCAGGCCCCGGCCTGGGCATCCGCCGCCTTCATCCTGGCGGGCGTCGTTGCGATCGGCGGGGTCTTCCTGCTGGCGCGCTATCACCCCCTTGCCACGGACTGAAGCCGATTAGAATAGGGTGCTAGAAGACCTCGTCAGCGTACGCGCCGTCGAAAGCAGGAACTCTTCGCCGGATGATGGCCTCCGGCACACCTACGTTGGGACAGTGTCTTTTGTCAGAATCGACCGATTTTTCGAGCGAGTCGCACCGGGTTGCCCCGGTGTCGAAGAAGCCGATTCGGGTATTGATCGCCGCGGACACCTTCGCTCCCGACGTGAACGGCGCGGCCAAATTCGCCGAGCGGCTCGCTGCCGGCATGGTGGCCCGCGGGCACGAGGTGCAGATCATGGCGCCGGCTCCGTCACGCAAGTACGGCACCTTCACCGAGACGCATGAAGGCCAGCAGATGGTCGTGCACCGCCTGCAGAGCTGGCGCTGGTATCCGCACGACTGGCTTCGATTCGCCCTGCCTTGGTTCGTCCGACGCGACAGCCGCCGCATCCTCGACTCCTTCAAGCCCGACGTGGTGCACTTCCAGTCGCACATCATCGTGGGCCGCGGGGTCACGATCGAGGCGAAGAAGCGGGGCATCCGCATCATCGGCACCAACCACTTCATGCCCGAGAACATGCTCGAGTTCACCCTTCTGCCCAAGGGGCTGCACGAGCGATTGATCAAGGGCGCCTGGCGGGCGGCGCGGCGCACCTTCGGCCGCGCGGAGGCCGTCACAACCCCGACCCAGCGGGCAGCCCAGTTTCTGGAGCGCTACACCGGCCTCGAGGGCGTGCTGGCGATCTCCTGCGGCATCAACGCCCACAACTATTCGCCCAACTTTGAACCCCGCACCGGGAACCGCATTCTATTCGTCGGGCGCGTGACCGGTGAGAAGCAGATCGACGTACTGCTGCAGGCCGTCGCCCTGCTCTCGCCCGACCTGAACGTGCAGGTCGAGATCGTCGGCGGCGGCGACCAAAAGCGCAACCTGGAGCACCTGGCCCAGACGCTGGGCATCCGGGCCCGCGTCACCTTCACCGGCTATGTGACGGATGCCGAGCTGCGCGACGCGTATACCCGGTCGACCGTGTTCGCCATGCCGTCGATTGCAGAATTGCAGAGCATTGCGACGATGGAAGCCATGGCCTCCGGTTTGCCGGTCGTAGCTGCCAATGCCATGGCGCTCCCGCACCTCGTGCATGACGGTGAGAACGGCTTCCTGTTCGAACCCGGCAACTCGCAAGACCTCGCCGACAAGCTGACCACTGTTCTGACGGCGACGCCGGAGAACCTGGACGCCCTCAAGCACGAGTCGCTCAGACTCATCGAAGCCCACGACATCAATCGCACCCTCAACACTTTCGAGTGCCTGTATCGTGGGGAGCCGGTGACCGATCGGGTCATCTCAGAAACGTCCGCGCACACTCCCGAGTAAGCCACTCGCGAGTAGTCGCGGTCATCGGGGCGGTAGCTCAGCTGGTTAGAGCAGCGGACTCATAATCCGTCGGTCCTGGGTTCAAGTCCCAGCCGCCCTACACTGAAACATCGATTGACCAAGGTTTCTTGTCCAAGCAGACAGGACAGAGACTTGATGCGCTTAACGCTTATTCAACGAATATTCATCGAGACCCGTTGGACGGGGGACTCTGCCGGCGCGGCGCACGACGCGTATCGGCCCATCTGGGTTGGCCTGGAACACCTACGGGTCATGAACACCGAACGTCTTTCCCTACTGGGTCTCGAGCTCCTGCTCACGACCAGCGAGCTCGCTGATTATCTGGGGGTGCAAGTGCAGGCCATCTACGATCTGCGCACCGACGGGCGGGGCCCGTCCGGCCTTCGTGTCGGTTGGGAAATCCGGTACCGCGTCTCTGACGTCCTCTGCTGGTTGGACGATCTTCATGAGCCCTCAGGCAGCGTGAGAACCGGTGAGGGAGCTCGCTGATGGCCGGCCGGCCGCGACTGCCGACAAGTACGTTTGGCGCCATCAAAACGGCCGAGGTCGGCACGGGTCACTACCGGGCATGGACCCGCTTCCGTGACTGGGACGGCCAGACGCGCCAGGTCACGGCCACCGGGTCGAGCCATGACGGGCTTCGCTGCCCGGTCACGTCCCGCTGGGGGTGCGGTACGCGGTGCGCCCGAGTGCGACCTGCAACCTCAAGCCGATACCTGGCCCAGCCACGCTCCTTAGCGTGGCTGGGCGGGGACCTTTGGCCGAGCAACAGCCCGTTCGCAGTTTCGCAAACGAGACCCTTGCCCGCTCGAGGGAGCCCCCCTCGGGGCTCAATTTGAGGGGCGTGCCGGTTGGTGTCCGGTGCCCACTCTTCGCCTTGGCGCACGCTCTCAGAGCGCCTCGCCCTGGTTACTCCTTCAGATCGAGCATGGGGGTAGGCCGGCGGAAGCCGCGGGTCAAGACGAGCAGGTACACAAAGCCCACGGCCAGCCAAACGAGGCCCACGACGAGCGCGCGCGGCGACAGGCTGGTCCAGAGCCAGAACGTGAGCACAACGCCGATGGCCGGAACGATTAGGTAATTGAGCGTTTGCAGCCCTCCTCGCTTCCTCAGGCCGAAGAAGTGGTGCTTTATCACCGACAGGTTGACCGCGCTGAAAGCGATGAGTGCGCCAAAGCTGATCATCTCGGCCAAGAGCCCGAGGTCGATCACCACGGCAAGCAGCGACACGATTGAAACTGTCAAGATCGAAAGCACAGGTGTGTCGAAGCGCGCGCTGAGTCGACCGAAGATCCGCGACGGGAGGACACCATCTCGTCCCATAGCGAAGAGAATGCGGGCGACAGAGGCCTGCGAAGTCAGGGCGGAACCAGCCGCACCGGCGATATAAGCGGCGAGGAACAAGGTCGAAAGGAACGCACCGCCTGCCTGGGCGACCACGTCAAGAGCTGCGGAGTCCACGCTGGTAAAGGCGTGGCTCGGCAGGATGAGGTGGCTCACATATGCCAACCCGATGAAAGTCACTCCAGCAATGAGGGTGATGATCATGATTGCGCGGGGCAGGCTCTTCTTCGGATCGCGGGTCTCCTCGGCAAGCGTGGAGACGGAGTCGAAACCCAGAAACGATAGGCAGAGTACAGCAGCACCGGCGGCCAACGGCCCGAATCCGGGAGCCGTACCGTTCCCGACGAAGGGTGCGAGCAAATCGACGCTCGTTCCGCGCCCGATGGTTGCCGCCGCCACACCCACGAAGGCGACGATGAAGATCGCCTGCACGGCGATGACGACCACGTTCGCGCGGGCTACGGACGCGATCCCAACGATGTTGAGAATGGTCACGAGTGCGATCGAAGCCAGCACGAAGGTCCAAGCAGGAACGCTCGGAACGGCCGCATTCAAGTAGATCCCGATAACCACGTAATTGATCATGGGCAGGAACAAGTAGTCCAGCATGAGCGACCACCCGGTCAGGAAACCGACCGCTGGTCCGAAACTGCGCTGAGTGTAGGTGTACGCAGATCCGGCAAGCGGAAACGCACGTGCCATTTGGCCGTATGAACGCGCCGTGAAGACCATCGCAACCAAGGTGATCAGATACGCCAACGGCAGGCGCCCGCCGGTCATCTGAGTGACGATGCCGTAGGTGGTGAACACGGTGAGTGGCACCATGTAAACGAGGCCGAACAGCACAAGCGAGGGCACTCCCAGTACCCGGCGCAGTTGCCCCTGGCTGGTAGCGACTTCCGCCGAGGCGGCAGGTACAGCGGTGGACTCTGTCGTCATGGATCTTCTCTCTTCTTCTAGTGTTCGCGATTGTTTCGACCCACGGCATTCACCGCTGGAACGTCGGCGCACCTGCGAGGTAGGTGGCACGGATACCGGTCAATGGCAGTTCGGTGGGGCAAACCGTCCTGGGGTCCCGGGCGAGCCAAACCAGGTCTGCGCTGGCGCCCACGCGGATTTCGCCCCACGGCGCCTGCGTTCGCGCGGCACCGGCTTGACTGGCCACGCCGCTTGTGTAGGCGGCGAGGGCGGTTTCGGCGTCGAGCCGTTGCTCTGGCATCCAGCCACCTGCCGGTTCGCCGTCGATCGTGGCCCGGGAGACCGCGATGCCGATGCCCTCCAGGGGAGACGCCGACGAGCAGGGCCAGTCCGAACCGAATGCCAGCGTTGCCCCAGTTTCGACGAGAGTGCGCATCTGATACTGCCGATCCGTGCGCTCGAGCCCCAAGCGAGGGACCGTGAGTACAGTCATCAGAGCGTCCATCTGCGCCCAGAGCGGCTGCATCACAGCTATCACATCGAGTTCCTTGAACCGGGGGAGGTCATCCGCGGCCGCAAGTTGCACATGCGCGATCACCGGCCGGCGATCCGCTGGCCCGTTCACACGCCGGGCGAGCTCGATGGCGTCCAAGGCACGTCGAACGGCCGCGTCTCCTATCGCGTGGATATGAGCCTGGAACCCGGCTGCGTCGATTGCGGTGACTGAATCGGCGAGGTGTTCGGCCGTCCAAACGAGCATCCCGTGCCCATGCAGGCCGGAGCAGTACGGCTCGAGCAGCGCGCCAGTCTCATTCTCGACGACGCCGTCAGCGAAGAACTTCACGCTGTTCGCGGTGAGTAGGGGGTGCCCCAGAAGCTCGACCTGCCTCCGTGCTTCGATCATGGCGGGAAGCGAAGCGGGAAAGTGGCGCGGGTCAGCGAGCAGTGCGAGGTTGACCCGGGTCGACAGTGCACCGCGGCGCGCGGCCTCCAGGTAGACGACGACGTCGGCCGGCTCAACCCAGGCGTCCTGCACCCACGTCACTCCCAGCTCGGCGAAGTGCTTGGTCGCTCGGCGGAGCGCATCGATCTGCTCGTCGAAGCTGAAGCCGGGGCTGACGGTTGTGAGGAGTTCTATGGCCCCCCACTCCCGCAGAATGCCGAGCGGGCTCCCGTCCGCCCGTCTTGGGATCTCGCCGAGTTCCGGTTCCGGTGTGTTCGCGTCGATGCCGGCGCGTTCAAGGGCCAGCGAGTTGCACCAGACGGTGTGGTAGTCCCAGGCGCGCAGCATGACCGGTCGGTCGGAGAGTGCTTCATCCAGCCATCGTGCGTCGAACAAGCCGCCGGGTGTGAGGGATCCGTCGTAGGAAGCGCCGATGATCCACTCTTTCTGTGGGTGCTTTTCGGCATAGCGGCGCACCTCAGCGACGATCTCGGCGATACTCGTGCAGGCGCGCACGCTCGGCCCGTTTTCCTCGAGACCACCGAAGAGCGGATGGGCGTGCCCCTCTCCGAAGGAAGGCATCAGGAAGCCGCCATCGAGGTCGACGACCTCGAAGGTCGCTGGGGTGGGGGACAACAGGTTCTGGTGCATCAGTTCACGGGCGTCATCATCGAGGGCCGCGATACGCCCCTCGCTCACGAGCACGGCGGTTGCCTCGGGCACCCCCGCACCCAACCAGGCGGTTCCGCCGATGAAAAATGTCAGGGCGGGGTCGGGAGCAATCAGTTCTGACACGGTGAGTCTCCTTGATTCTCGCAGTGCGTTTTTTCGATACGAACGTTGTTCGTATTGAGTAGAGTATGGGTTCGGACTCCTCGGGGGAAGAACCAGTTTTCAGGGAGGTGCTCTGTGTCGCTGTCGAAACGACAGATTGTGATTGCCGCGCTCGAACTCGCGGAGAAGCAGGGCGCCGAACGGCTCACAATGCGCAGCCTCGCAGCGAACCTGGATCGACGGCCATCGTCGCTCTACAATCACATCTCCGGTCGGGATGATCTGATCGAAGGGATGCGGGCACTCGTCGTCGAGGAAATCGACACCTCCGTCTTCGCAGTCAAAGGTTGGGACGATGCCGTCATTGTCTGGGCTGAGTCCTACCTGTCTGCCTTTGCGGCGCGACCGAGCTGCATTCGCCTCTTGGCCACCACGCCCATCACCGATCCTTCCACGTTGCGCATGTACGACATCGTGGTGAGCGCCCTTGTGCGCGGCGGTTGGGCCGACGGTGACGCGGTCGCTGTCATGCGGACGATTGAGGCACTCGTGCTCGGTTCCGCGCTCGACGCGATCGCACCGAGTTCGTTGCTGTCACTGGATGCTGTTCCGTTAGAACTCGAGGCCCTCCGTCGATCACTCGAGCCAGGACACCGAGACCGTGCGGGGGCCCGGGCGGCGTTCGTGCTGGGGATGGAAGCGCTTGTCGAGGGTCTGCGCGTACGTCTTGCCGCCGAGCGATCCAGCTCCGGGCCTCCGGGCCAAACATGAAAATGACCACACGGTAACTAGTCCATGCGTGCATATAGCTCACACCGAAAGGTAGACATGAAACTCTCCATCGCTGGATTGCAGACCGCGGGTTCCCCAGGGAACGTCGCCTCCAATCTCGGAGAACTGAGGGCAGCGGCGAGAACAACGAAGGCGGGTGGGGGAGAGCTCCTGATCACCCCCGAACTCTTCCTCACTGGATACAACCTCGGCGACAAGCTGTTCGATTTGGCCAAGTTGGATCTGCTCATCAAGGTGCAAGAGATCGCGCGGGAGGAGGGTCTCGCGATGATCGTGGGGCTGCCAGAGTACGAGGAGGATCGCCTCTACAACTCAGTTGTCTTCCTGGACGAGGGCGGCGCGGTGCTCGGTCATTACCGCAAGACGCACCTGTTCGGCAGCCTCGACCGGGAGCTCTTCACCCGCGGCGAGCAGCTCGTATCCACTGTGGACTATCGAGGTGTTCGTCTAGCCATGCTCATTTGCTACGACGTTGAGTTCCCCGAGACCGTTCGCGCCGCGGCGTTGGCGGGAGCTCATGCGGTCATTGTTGCGACCGCGCAGATGACGCCGTTCAAATTCATCGCAGAGCAGCTCATTCCAGTGCGCGCCTGGGAAAACCAGATCTACATGGCCTACGTCAACCATGACGGAGAGGAAGGCGACCTCGCCTACGTCGGTCGCAGCTCGATTGTGGACCCCTATGCGAGGGTGCTCGACTCGATCGTGCACGGCACACGGATACTGACCGCGGTCATCGATACAGAAATCGTCGACCAAGCTCGCCTCCGAAACCCGTATCTAAACGACCGTAGACCAGACCTCTACGACCCGTCGGCGTCAGCCCAAACCGTTTGATCCCTGTCGCACCAGACGGACTGAGAGAACTATTGGCTGCATTCTCCAAAGAGTCTAGAGCGGCCCACCGTCTGGGTCTGGGGACTTGATGCGCGCACGTTTATTCAACACCGGTTTGTGAGCTCGAGCGCATCCCGCTCGCTCATCTCCGAGATTCCAGGTATTGCCCCATTGCGTATTATCGTTTGAACGCCAGGCGCGAACACCGTGCATGACCTCACCGACCGGGGCACCGGTCCCAAGCTGCTCACCGGAGAGGGCGCAGCGATCGACACCACGATCGCATCCGGCAAGGTCCCCGGGATCTTCGCAGCTCTCGCCGAGTTCGAGCGGCCCTCCTCTCTGAGCGCACAGGAGTCCGAGGGATGCACCTCCAGGAAGATGATCGGTGAACCTGGCGGGATGTTACCGAACCGTCGCTCGTCACGGCTCTTGACCCGGTACTCGGCCTCGGTGTCTTCGTCGGGTTCGTGGGAAATGATACGGATGACGTCGTAGTCCTCAGCATCTGATGTCACAAAGTCGAGCGCGTGGGAATCCAACACTACGGAGGTCGCCCGCAGCTCGAAAGAGCGTCGCACCCGGGAGAGGATCGACGTGGTCATGATGGCGAGGATGAAGAGCGCAGCGATCCGCACGCTGTCCGGGCGTTCGATGACGTTGGCGATCGTCGTGTAGATAAGGATCAGCGCCGTGATGCCGAACCCGACTGCGCTCCAGCGTTGTCCCTTGCGCCGGGCGGAGAGGGTCACCGCGACGGCGGCCGAGGTCATCAGCACGAGCACTCCGGTGGCGTACGCGCCGCCCTGGGCGTCGACGCTCGCCTGGAAGGCGACAGTGATGAGGAAGGCAATCGCGGTGAAGACGAGCACAAGCGGTCGAACGGCCGGCGCCCACTGCGGCGCCATGCCGTACCGCGGCAGATATCGCGGCACGAGATTGAGCAGACCGGCCATCGCTGACGCACCGGCGAACCACAGGATGCAGATGGTGCTGGGGTCGTAGACGGACCCGAAAAACGGACCGAGGTACTCGTGAGCGAGATACGCAAGGGCGCGACCGTTGGCCGGGCCGCCGGGCTGGAAGTCCTTCTGTGGAATCAGCAGGGTCGTGACGAGACTGGACGTGATCAGGAAGCCACTCATGATCAGAGCCGCCGTGGTCAGGAGTCGCTTGGTGCCGCGGATCCGGCCCGCGGGGTCATCCTCGGTATCGGTCGCGTCCCCGGTCACTTGCGGCATCACGGCGACCTCGGTCTCGAATCCGGACAGGCCCAGGGCTAGCTTGGGGAAAACCAGCAGGGCGATGCCCACCATGACGAGCGGGTTTGCGTGTTGCTCGGTGAGTGCCGCCCACCAATCAGTAATCAAGTCGCGTGTTCGGCGACATGACCGATGGCCACCACGATCACCACCAGGTTGAGGAGCAGATAGATCGCGACGAGCACAACTGCGATACCGATGGCCTCTTTGAAGCCGAGGAGGAAGACGATGCTGAGGAGCGCGACGAGGAAGAGTGTGACCAGCACCTCCTGGCCCTGCATCCAGGACGGGGCGAACGGATTCTCGATAGCGTGCGCCGCGGCGTCTGCCGCGGACAGGGTGATGGTGATCATGAAGTCCGTGGCGGCGAAGCCTGAAGGCCGTTGCGAAGGTAGTCGACCGCCTCGTCGAGAGATTCCCTCATAGTCCGCGGCCCAGCTTCGGGCGGGCGGTCCTTGAAGAGCACAAGGCTTTGGATGGACGTCCGATCCGAGAATACGTGCCCGTGCTGGTTGAACACAGGGCCAAAGGACGGCTGCGCCTTCACGACGCAACAAAAACGTCATAGGCCTAGAGGTGAACGATGCGCGCGTGACGAGCGGTCAGGCAGCGGTGCTGTCGTTTCGCGCCTCGCGCCTCAGACGGGTGCGTGCAGCATGCTCAACTAAATTGGGTACGTAGGCACGAATAGGGTTTTCCGAGAGAGCACGATATCCCTCGCGGACGGTCTCAGTGATGTGATCTCGGGGCGTACCCGGGAAATGTTGCGAGAGCCGGTCAACCATTGGACCCACCGTAGTGGGGTCTTGCTCAATTGGGGTCACAAGCTGAGTCTGTCGCAAAGCCGGTTCATCGCCAAAGACCATGCCAAACGCCCCCGTAGACCGATTTGCGTGCTCCGCACTTTGTCGACACCGTTCGTCACGCCGAATCGACCTCGACGACGTAGTCGATGTGGGCGCATCCCTCATCGCGGGACCCGAGAACGATATTGCCGACCTCGAAATCCAGCGGTTCGACGGCGAGCTCTCGCGTGAAGTTCCGTCCCGCGGCCTAGATCCTGATTCCGCATGTGGCCGCCATCACGCTCGCGAACGAGGGCCGGAGCTAGCGGGCCGGAAGCCGCTTGCTCCGGAGTGCCCCACGCTGAAGGCGGCCGCTCGCCGGCCGATCCGGTGGCTGGGTGCTCTCCGGCGCTCTGGCACAGGCGGCGCGGCCACCCGGGCGTAGAAGAACAGTTTGGCGAATTCCACCAGCAGCAGGTAGACCACGATCAGACCGGCAAGTGCCAGGAAGAAGGGTGCCGGGAGCGGTGCGAAGCCGAGCAGGGGCCCGAGCGCTGAGAACGGCAGATACGCGCCGATGGCCACCACTCCGAACGCTGCCACAGTGAGCCCCGTCGACGGCCGGCTGCGCAGAAACGGTACTCGTCGGGTTCGGATCGAGAAAATGATCAGCGTCTGGGTGGCGATCGATTCAATGAACCAGCCCGACCGGAACTCGCCGGGTCCCGCGTTGAACACCAGAAGCATCAGGGCGAAGGTGGCGAAGTCGAAGAGTGAGCTGATGCCGCCGAAGAGCAGCATGAAGCGGCGGATGAACCCGATGTTCCAGTGCGCCGGCGCCCGAACCTGCTCCTCGTCTACACGGTCGCTGGGGATGGCGAGCTGGCCCGCGTCGTAGAGCAGATTGTTGAGCAGGATCTGTCCCGGCAGCATCGGCAGGAAACTCAAGAATACGGATGCCACGGCGGCGCTGAACATGTTCCCAAAGTTGCTGGACGTGCCCATGAGCACGTACTTGATGGTGTTGGCAAAGGTCCGTCGTCCCTCGACGACTCCATCCGCCAGCACGCCCAGGTCCTTCTCCAGGAGCACGATGTCGGCCGCGTCCTTGGCGACGTCGGTCGCGCTGTCCACCGAGATACCCACATCGGCGTCGTGCAGCGCCAGCGCATCGTTGACCCCGTCACCCAAGAACCCGACCGCCCTCCCGTTGGCGCGCAACATCCGGATCACCCGCGCCTTCTGCTCGGGCGAGACCCGGGCGAAGATGGTCGCCTGCTCGGCGGCCGGACCGAGCTCCGCGTCGGAGAGCCCATTGATCTGCACCCCAGTCAGGGTTCCACCGGAGATCACGCCGAGGTCGGCGCAGGCCCGCTCAGTGACCCGGGCATTGTCGCCCGTCGCAACTTTCACCGTGATTCCCAGCGCCTCGAGCCGATCCAGGGACTCGCGGGCATTCGCCTTCTGCTCGTCGGCGAAAAGAAGGAACCCGGCCAGAACCAGGTCGTGCTCATCGGCGATGCTGATCCGTTTCTGGCCCACGGCCGGGCGGCTGGCCACGGCGATGACTCGGGCACCGGAGTCGAACTGCTCGGCAAGCAGTGCGAGGGCCGCGTCGGAGGTGCCGATGCAGATACGCAGCAGGTCTTCCGGCGCACCCTTGGCTACCAGGCTGACCGTTCCCTCGCCGTCCCGGACCAGCACGCTGGTCATCCGCCGGTGGTGGTCGAACGGAGTCACGTCGAGGTGCGCGTAGCGCGATGGCTCGAACGCCGCGGCGGCGGGGGACTGCCAGAGGGCCGCGTCCAGCGGATTCTGGCCCACCGTGGAGACCTTGCCGCCGGTGAAGTCCGCCTCGGTCGCAACCAGCCCAAGCACGGCTACTTCCTCATCAGAGACCTCGGGACGAACCGACATGGTGCCGGTGAACCGGATGCGCCCCTCGGTCAGGGTGCCGGTCTTGTCCGTGACCAGAACATCCATGTCGCCCAGATCCTCAATGCAGACCAGCCGCTTCACGAGGACCCGGCGCTGGGCCAGACGTCGCGCACCTGTGGCCAGACTCGTGCTGACCACGGCGGGGAGAAGCTGCGGGGTGATCCCCACCGCGATGGCGAGAGAGAACAGCAGTGACTCGAGCAGCGGGCGCTGGAGCACCAAGTTGGCTAGGAAGATCAGGCTCGTCAGCACCACGGCCACGCGCACGAGGAGGAACGAGAAGCGCTTCAGCCCGAGCTGGAATTCAGTCTGGGGCTGCGTTTCCCCGAGCCCCAGGGCGATCCGCCCGAATTCGGCGCGTCCGCCCGTGGCCACGACGACGCCCATGCAGCTGCCAGTCTGAATCACGGTGCCCATGAGCACGCAGGAGGCCAGGTCGCCGGGAGCGGCATCTGCCGGCACTGGGGTCGGGTTCTTCTCGACCGGCAGCGACTCCCCGGTGAGAATGCTCTCGTCGCAGAGTAGATCCTCACTCCGCAGTACACGGATGTCCGCCGGCACGATCGAACCCAGCCCGAGATGCACCACGTCACCGGCGACCAGCTCCACCACGTCAATCTGCCGAGCGGCACCGTCCCGCACCACGACGGCGCGCCGCGACACCCGGGAGTGCAAGGATTCCACGGCCTGCTCGGCCCGGAACTCGTTAACGAACCCAAGCCCCACGCTCGCCACCAGGATGACGGCGATGACGATCGAGTTCGTGACATCGCCGAGGAAGAGCGAGAGGGCGGCGGTCAGGAACAACAGGATCAGGATGGGGCTGCGCAGTTGCCTCACGAGCACCGGCCACGCCCGGGCTGCGTGGGTGCGCACGGCGTTGGGGCCGAACTCCGTCAATCTTCGAGTCGCTTCGTCGTCGCTCAGGCCGTCCGGGGACGACCCCAGGTCGGCCAGCACCTGCTCCGGTGGGCGGCTGGCGAACCGGGCCAGAGCCTCCTGCACTGCCGGGTCTGGCATCTGAACGCCTCCGCCGGAGCCGTTGAATGGACCCCGCGGCCAGACTGGCTCATCTTCTGCAACGCGGCAAGTGTCCAGGTCGGTTTGAGGCGCGATAAGGATTGCTTCCTGCGACAAATACCGGGCGACCGTGCTGACACAGCCCGGGCTGCCCAATGCACCGTTCATTGCGTCGAGGCCGGTTAGGTGGGTCAAGGTATTCCGCTAGATTCGTCTCAGAAATTGCAGGGGACTCCCGGTCAGATCGAGATCAGGAAAGGTCTAGACGCTTCGGTCGAGGCGTTCACTTGCGCCGTCGGAAACCGTCGGTCCCGCACTGTGTCGAGAAACTCCACCACTCAGCGGGACGTGACCCCTCACTTGCTCCTCCTCGCGCTCGTGGGGTGCATCATGGGTCTCATACTCGTGGACCCTACGTGTCAGGGTTGGGTGAGGCCAGCAGCTAACAGCAAGTCCGCCGCATGACGTAGGGCGAGAACCAGGAACCGATCCACCATGCCCAGCCCATCTTTGATCGCCGTGCGCGACGATAGTCCAATGAATACCAGCAGTCCCGGACCCAGATCCGGAGGTCCGACGCCGAGGCGCTCGTTCACCCCGGCGCAGAAACTCGAGCACCTGGCCGCCTACGAGGCCGCCATCCAAAACAACACGGGCGGCGCCTACCTTCGGGAGCAGGGGATCCACTCCTCGCAGATCACCGAGTGGCGCAAACTCCTGGCGGGCAAGAAACCGGGCGAGAAGATTGGCCGGTTGACGCCGGAACAGGCCGAGATCGCGAGACTGCGTCGCCAGCTTGGCAAGGCCGAGCAGCGCCTCGCGACCACGGAGGTGGCCTTAACCATCATGGGAAAAGCGCACGAGCTCTTGGAGCAGTTGTCCAAGAGCTCGCGGGACGACAAACCGCACACCGACTCCTGATGGCCGCCTACCGACAGCTGACCATTGCTGGCGTTTCGACCCGGATCGCGGCACGGCTGACCGGGATCTCCCGGGCGACGGCGACCCGGAAACCGTCCCTCCCGCTGCCTGTCCCGGCGCCCCCGGTGGTGCCGGCGAACAAGCTCAACAGCCTCGAGCGGGCCAGGATTCTGGCGGTGGTGAACTCGCCCGGCTACGTTGATTTGCCGCCGATCCAGATCTACGCGCAGCTGCTCGATCAGGGCGTCTATTTGGCGTCGATCTCAACGATCTACCGAATTTTGGCCGAGAACAAACAGGTCAAGGGACGCCGCCGCCTGGCCCGCCACCCGTCCCGGGCGATCCCGGAACTGGTCGCGACCGGCCCGGGGCAGGTCTACTCGTGGTACATCACGAAACTGGCCGGACCGATCAAGGGCACGTACTTCGACTGCTACGTGATGATCGACATTTACTCCCGGTACATCGTCGGCGCCCACGTCCACGCGTCGGAGTCCGGCGAGTTGGCGGTGGAGATGATGAGGGAAATCTTCGGCATCCACGGCGTCCCGCACGTCGTCCACGCGGACCGGGGCACGTCGATGACGTCGAAGACCGTCGCGACGATGTTGTCGGACCTGGAGGTCACCAAGTCGCACTCCCGCCCCCGGGTGAGCAACGACAACCCGTTCTCCGAGGCATGGTTCAAGACCTTGAAGTTCGCCCCGGTGTTTCCTGAACGCTTCGGCTCCGTGGGCGAGGCGCGGGTGTTCATGGCCGACTTCGTCGAGGGTTACAACCACACCCATCGCCATTCTGGGATCGGGCTGAATACCCCCGCGGACGTCCACTACGGCCTCGCGGCCGGCAAGGCCATCGACCGGTCAGCGACCTTGGCCGCCGCACGCGCCCAGAACCCGGAACGATTCGGCACCACGGCCGACCCGAAGATCCTCGCCCTGCCCGGCACCACCTGGATCAACAAACCAGCCGAGCAAGAAGAGAAGGAACAGGAAGCAAAACTAGCCGCCTAAACTCACGCTGGCCTCATTCACCTTGACAAATTCCGGGACGGCGGCCACCAGATCAACCTCTTGAGGGGCGTCTGCGTTCATCGCGCCGGGTCGTAAGCGTCAGAAATACAGGTTCCGTGAAAGTCTCAGTCAAGTCCTAGCTAAGAAGCGCAAACCGGTGTAAGGATCTCAGGGCCCGCATTCATCGACGCCCGGGCATATGCCGGCCGGAACCCAACGTTTCTCCAGTACAAGTTGGGGTCAGCGAGTAAATAGACGTAGGGTCGGCCGGACTGGCATGGTCAGTTTCGACGCGCCAATGGGTACCTCAACGGGGTGAATCCGCTCTCTGGGCGCCACTCTGATAAGCGCCCCGTGCAGGGGTTTGACAGGTAAAAATGAGGTTTCATCCAGAAATCCCCGACATGCTTGCACCTTCGTTCGCCCGGCTGTACACGGTCGCGGTTCCACTGATCCAGATGCGGCGGGTGCACCCCCTGCCCCGGGCGCATCGCAGGAAGTCATGCTTACCCTCCCCCCGCTCCACCCCCAGTCCCGCCGCAGGGAAATCTCCACAGCTCGAAAGCGCACCCGAACCAGAACCCGTTTGATCGTCGCCGGCTCCGTCCTCGGCATCGCCGGGCTCGTGGCGGGGGTCGGCACCACGGCCGTCGCCCAGTCCTCGGCGGCCAGCGCCGAGAGTATCGCGGAAACGCGGGTGCTCTCCGAGAGCACGGGCGTTCGCCACGGTCAGCTCTCGGTTTACTCGGCCATCGCCAAGTCGACCGCCGACCACCGCGCCGAATCCACCATCAGCGCGGCCACCGGCGTGATCGCCACCATGGCGAACAAGGTCGACGCCACCCCGCTGGCTTCTTCCGTGGCCTCTCTCGGAAACTATGAGGAGCTGGAGACGGATGCCGTCATCTCGCTGACTCTGCAAACCAAGTCAGAGACCGCGGCGGCCCAGTCGGCCGTGGCCGAGGTCGACCGCGCTGCCGCATCCGCCGAGGCGGAGGCCGCGGCCGCGGCAGCTGCCGCTGCCGAGCAGGCCAGGGCCGTGGCGGCGCAGGCCGCAGCTGCGGAGGCCGCGAAGGCCAGCCAGGTCGCTCCGGCACCCGCGCCGTCCCCAAGCGGGGGCAACTCGCCCGATGCCGCCCGCGCCACCGCCCGCGCGATGGCCGCCTCGAACTACGGCTGGGGCGACTCGGAGTTCTCCTGCCTGAACCAGCTCTGGGAGCGCGAGTCCGGCTGGTCGTACACGGCGTACAACCCCAGCGGGGCGACCGGCATCCCGCAGGCACTTCCCGGCAGCAAGATGGCCACGACCGGCTCCGACTGGGCCACCAACGCCACCACCCAGATCGCCTGGGGTCTCGGCTACATCAGCGGCAGCTACGGTTCGCCGTGCTCGGCGTGGGCACACTCCGAAGCCAACAACTGGTACTGACCCTGGCACTGATCGGCCCGGGCTGACAGTCTGGCCCGAGCAGCCTGACCGTGAGCCGCGGGGCGGCTACGCCCGCTTCCGGTGATGTGCCAGGGGCTTCGAGGGAACATCCGGCGCCGCGTGGTCCGCGGCTGGCCGCAGTTCCGACTGCCGGGCCACCGCGAGCAGGTCCCACGGGTTCTCGCCCGTGACGGACACCCCTTTGGCGCCGGAGCGGCGAGTTCGGCCCCGCACGAGCAGGTAGTGGGTCGCGAAGACCCGCCCGCCGACGCGCTCCTGGGCGTTGTGGAAGAAGACCACGTTGGCGACCGGCCCGCTGCCGTCGTCGAGGCTGACGAAGACGACCCGGCGTCCGCGCCGCATCGGGGGAGTGTTCGTCGCCCGCCGCACCCCGGCGACCAGCACCTCGGTACCCCCGGGGAGTGAACCGAGCTGCGCGGCCGGTGTCACGCCGAGCTTCCCGAAGAGCGGGTGGAAGCGCGCCATCTGATGGCTGCTGACCGAGAGGTGCAGGTCTCGGAGCTCCAGATCGGACTGGGTGCGGCCGTAAAGGTCGAGTGAGGTGACCCCGCCGCCGGACTCGGGCAGGGGCAGGTCCACGTCGAACGCGAGCTGGTCATCGTCGATGTGCACCGCCCGGCCCTGCAGCCCCTGAACGTGGGCGAGGAGCTGGTGCCGGCGGTCGAGGTCATAGCCAACGAAACAGTCCCGGAGCGCCGACCCGGGCGAGGGCCTCGAAGGTCCGCTTGCGGGGGTGCACCCGGTTCCGGAAATCCTGCAGCGAGGTGAACGGCTGGTGCCGGGCAATCCGCGCCCGCTCCGCCTCGCTGCTGCCGACCAGCTCCGGCAGGGCCAGACGGATGCCCAGACTCCCGTCGACGAGTTCCTCCACCCGGTATTCCAGCCCGCTGGTCTGCACATCGAGACCCAGCACGGGAACGCCGAGGTTTCTCGCCTCGGCCACGATCAGGTCCTTCGGCCACATGCCGGGGTCGTGCGTGAGGAGCCCGGCCAGGAACTCGGCCGGGTAGTGGGTTTTCAGCCAGGCCGACTGATAGGTCGGGAGGGCGAAGGCGGCCCCGTGAGCCTTGGCGAATCCGAAACTGCCGAAGCCGGCGAGCACCCGCCAGACCTGGGCGATCAAGGCGGGCGGGAAGCCGCGTTCGAGGGCGCGGCGCCGCACGAACTCCTCGATCCGGGGCAGGTCCCTTGGTCTGCCGAGATGACGCTGCAAGACATCCGCTTTTCCCAGGCCGCAGCCGGTGAGTTCGTCGAACAGGCGCATCACCTGTTCGTGGAAAATAACGACGCCCCTGGTCTCCCGCAGGATCGGCTCGAAGCGCGGGTGCAAATAGCCGGGGGCGACTTCTCCGTGCCGGGCCTGCAGGTACTTGAGCGGCATGTTGTTCTGCATCGGGCCTCCGCAGGGGTTTGATCCGTCCGACCCGAGGGCCTCGACAAACGGAGGACCGGACGGCAGAATCTCCCAGAGAAGAGCCCAGACCGGGAGCGGACGGGAGCCGGATGTTCACGGATCGGAGCGAGGCCGGCCGGCTGCTGGCAGACCGGGTCGCGGAACGCCTGGCCGAACTGCGCCGGTCAGACCCCGCGCTGTCCGACCCCGTCGTCTACGCCCTGCCGCGGGGCGGGGTCCCGGTCGCGGTCGAGGTTGCCCGGCGCCTGCACGCACCGCTGGATCTCGTGCTGGTGCGCAAGATCGGGGCGCCGGGCTACCCGGAGGTGGCGATGGGAGCGGTGGTCGACGGCGTCGACAGGCAGACCATCCTCAACGAGGACGTCTTCGCCGCCACCGGGGGCGATGCGGCGGGCCTCAGCCGCGCCAGAAGCCGGGAACTGGCGGAAATCGAGCGCCGTCGCATCCGTTACCTGGGCGACCGGCCGCAGATCAGCCCGGCCGGGCGGGTGGCGGTGATCGTTGACGACGGACTCGCGACGGGAGCAACCGCCAAGGCCGCGCTCTCCGCAGTGAAACGCCAGGGGGCCCGGCTGGCGGTGCTCGCCGTCCCGGTCGCTCCCGCGGATTCCATCGCCGACATGCTGCGGTACGCGGACGAGATGATCGTGCTGCAGACACCCCGGGACTTCTGGGCGATCGGCCCGTTCTACCGGGATTTCCACCAGCTCTCCGATGACGAGACCGTGCAGTTGCTCCGGGAGGCTTGGGCCCGGCGCGACGAAACGGCAACCGGGGACGTCTGATCCGCACGGCAGAATGGAAGGGTGCACCTTCTGGCGAGTCGAACGGCCAACGGCGAGATCCTCGTCCGGCACCTCGACGCCCGGGGCCGGCCCGTCGAACCGGCCACCCGGCTCGCCGAGCACGAATTTCCCCGGTTCGCCCTCCGGCAGGAGTCATCATCCTTCCCGCGCTGGGTGTTCGAGGACACGTCCCGCATCTACCCCCTGCTGCTCGCCGGCGGGGTGAGGGTGCAGCGCGGCCATGACCTGCGCCTGTGCCACGCGATCCTGCGGCTGGCGGCCGCGACCGATTCGAGCGAGCTGGCCCGGGCGGAGCCGAGCCGGTGGGATCGGGCGCCGGCCTTCGAACCCGAGGCCGCGGAGCCGGGATCGACGCTCTTCGACCTCATCGTCGACGACGACGCCTCGCACGACGACTTGCCGGAGGAGTTCCGGCGCCAGTTGGAGGCGGTCGCCGCCGCCGTCGACCCGGGCCGTCTCCGCCTCCTATTGGCGGCGGAATCGGCCGGGGCGCTGATCGCGGCGGAAATGCAGTTCGCGGGGCTGCCCTGGCGAACGGACATCCACGATCGGCTGCTGACCCGCGAACTGGGCCCGCGCGTCGCCCCGGGGATCCGGCCGGAACGCCTGGAGGAACTCGCGCAGGTCATCCGCCGGGAGCTGGGCGACCCCCACTTGAACCCGGATTCGCAGCCGGACCTGATGCGCGCGCTCCTGCGGGTCGGACTGGAGGTCTCGTCGACCCGCGCCTGGGAACTGCAGAAGCTGCAACATCCGGTGATCGCTCCGTTGCTCGACTACAAGAAGCTGGCCCGCCTGCTGAGCGCCAACGGTTGGTACTGGATGGACACCTGGATCGTCGAGGGCCGCTTCCACCCTGAGTACATCCCGGGCGGCGTGGTGACCGGGCGCTGGGCGACCCGGGGCGGCGGCGCCCTGCAATTGCCCAAACAGGTTCGCGGTGCGGTCGTGGCCGATGAGGGCTGGAAACTCGTCGTGGCGGATGCCGCCCAGCTGGAACCGCGCATCCTCGCTGCGCTCTCCCGGGACACCGCCATGGCAACGGCGGGCCGGGGCACCGACCTCTATGCCGGGATCGTGTCCAGCGGTGTGGTCGAAACCCGGGACCACGCCAAGGTGGCCATGCTGGGCGCCATGTACGGAGCGACCACCGGGGAAAGCGGGCGGCTGCTCCCGCAATTGAAGAAGGCCTACCCACGGGCGATCGAACTCACCGAAACGGCCGCCCGCGCGGGCGAGCGCGGTGACGTGGTCTCCACCCGGCTCGGGCGGTCCTCGCCTCGCCCCGGTGAACGCTGGCTCGCCGCCCAGGCCCAGGCCTATCACCCCGGGGCAACGGATGCCGACGAACGCCGCGCCCGCAGCCAGGCCCGTGACTGGGGTCGGTTCACCCGCAATTTCATCGTGCAGGGGAGCGCGGCGGAGTGGGCGCTTTGCTGGATGGCTGAGATCCGGCGGGAACTCCGTCTGCTCCAACCGGGCCAGGCGCGGGGCCCGGTCTTCGCCGAGTCCCCGCACCTCGTGTTCTTCCTGCACGACGAGGTCATCGTGCACACGCCGGAGCACCTGGCCGACGATGTCCAACGGATCGTGAGCCGCGCTGCGGCAACGGCCGGCCGTCACCTGTTCGGCGACTTCCCGGTCGACTTCCTGCTCACGGTCGCGGCGGTCGACAGTTATGCCGAGGCCAAGTGACCCGGTGCGTTGGGTCAGACCGGGGCAGCAGCAGGGCGGCGCCCTCGTCTGGGCCGGGCGGTACTGAGCCCGTGCCGGAACGCGTCCGCGGGGCCGTCGCCGAGGCGTGCGTCGGCTTCATCGAGCCAGGACAGCGCCGCGCAGGCCAGGGCGTGTTGCGCCCGCACTGCCAGGCGATCCTGCCCGGTGCCTGACTGCGGGTCCGAGTCGCGGCCGACAGCGCCGGAGTCGATTCCGGATCGCCACCGATCCCGGTAACTGGCGATGATGTCCCGGGCATCCGAGTGGGGGAGGGAGGACGCGATCAGCACCCGGTCGACCAGGTCGTTCCACTCCTCGCCGCTCGCGCTGTCGGTGTCGTGCAGCCAGGCCAGGGCCTCGCTCCGACCGAGGGCCGTATTGCGGTAAAGCGGTAGCCCGTCCGGAGTGGCGCCGGCCGATTCGATGGCCCCCTGCTTCAGGAGGCGGTCGAGGGTCGCGTAGATCTGTCCGACGTTGACGTGTCGGCGCCCGCCCGTTCTGGACCCCAGCTCGCCGTGCAACTGGAAACCGTAGGCCGGGCCGATCGTGAGGATAGCCAGCAAGCCGCAACGTACGGACACGGGACCTCCGAATCGGTTGAAAACCTTACTCAGTATATCCGACCGTGCACGGCGTCTCGCGGCCGGTCTTGTCATCTCCCGGGTGCCTGAGGCATAATTCAGCTATCGGTTGCAGGCCCCGAGGGTCCTCGGCCGGATAGATTCACGCATCCGCTGCATTGTTTCATTCAGGCATTGAATCATTCGGCAGTGCTTCGTTCAGAGGTCGTTGGGGAAGACGCATCTCACAGAACGGAGAAAAACGATGGCGGCAACCCAGGCTCGGCAGGCGACGACTGCGCGGGGAGTTCTTTATGTGCACTCGGCGCCGCGGGCGCTGAGTCCCCACGTGGAGTGGGCAGTCGGTCGAGCGCTGGGGCTGGCGGTCAATTTCGACTGGAGCGACCAGCCCGTTCTTCCCGGCGCCCAGCGCGCGGAATTCCAGTGGGAAGGTACGCGCGGCACCGGGGCCGTGCTCGCTTCCGCCCTCCGTGGCTGGGATCACCTGCGGTACGAGGTGACCGAGGATGCGGGATTCGGCACGGATGGTGGTCGATGGTTGCACACGCCCGGCCTCGGCATCTTTTTCGCCCAGACGGATACCGCAGGCAACGTCGTGATCCCGGAGGACCGGCTGCGCAACGCGATGGAGCTGGCCGGGGCCAACGCTCTCGCACTGCACCGGGAGCTGCGGCTGGCCCTGGGACAGGCGTGGGACGACGAGCTGGAGCCGTTTCGCCACGCGAGCGATTTCAACGCCGTGGTCTGGCTGCACCAGGTCGGCTGACACCCGGGACACAATGAGAACGACCCCGGCCGGATACCCGGCGGGGCCGTTCTCGTTCGGGGACCGTTTCCGCCGCGGCGTTACGCCGAGCGGAAGGCGACGACGGCGTTGTGACCGCCGAACCCGAAGGAATTGCTGATGGCGAGCAGGTCGCCCGCCGGAAGGGCCCGCGGACTCGTCACCACGTCGAGCGGGATGTTCGGATCCTGATTCTGCAGGTTGATCGTCGGCGGCAGGGTGCGCTCGGACAGGGCCAGAACCGTGAACAGGGCCTCGATCGCGCCGGCACCACCGAGGAGGTGACCGGTGGATGCCTTGGTCGCCGACACCGGGATGCCCTCGAGCAGGTCGCCGAAGACACGCCGGAGTGCGTTGTACTCCGCGATGTCGCCGACCGGGGTGCTGGTCGCGTGGGCGTTGATGTGGACCACGTCGGAGAGGCTTGCTCCGGCGTTGCGGATTGCCGTGATCATGGCGCGGGCCGCGGCCGTTCCTTCGGGGTCCGGAGCGGTGATGTGGTACGCGTCGCTGGTCACGGCGCCGCCGAGGAGCTCGGCGTAGATGCGGGCGCCGCGAGCCTTCGCGTGCTCTTCCGTTTCGACAACGAGGGCCGCTGCCCCTTCACCCAGCACGAAACCATCCCGGCTGATGTCGTAGGGGCGGGACGCCGTGGCCGGGTCGTCGTTGCGCTTGGAGAGGGCCTGCATGGCCGCGAAGGATGCGATCGGCAGCGGGTGGATCGCGGCTTCGGAGCCACCGGCGATCACGATGTCGGCGAGTCCGGCCTGGAGGCGGTTGTAGGCGTTCACGAGTGACTCGGTGCTCGAGGCACAGGCGGAGACGACGGTCGTGATGCCGGCCCGCGCATGCAGGTCCATCCCGATCGCGGCTCCGGGGCCATTGGGCATGAGCATGGGCACGGTCATCGGCAGGACACGGCGGGGACCGCGTTCGCGGAGGGTGTCCCAGGCGTCGAGGAGCGTCCAGACTCCGCCGATGCCGGTCGCCCAGTCGACGGCCAGTCGTTCGGGGTCGGCCTCGGGGGAACCGGCGTCCGCCCAGGCCTCACGGCCGGCGATCAGTGCGAACTGGCTGGAGGGATCGAGACGCTTCGACTCGTGCCGGGCGAGCACATCGGCCGCGGAGACCCGGGCCTGGGCGGCGAAAGTCACGGGGAGCTGAGTGCGGGCCACCCATTCGTGGTCCAGCGTGCTCGTACCCGATTCGCCGGCGAGCAGGGCGGTCCAGCTGTCGGCGGCCGTGCCGCCGAGCGGGGAGGTCGCACCGATGCCGGTGATAACGATCTTTTTGGTCATAACGTTAACTCTCCGTGAGACGAAAAAACGAGGACAGGTCACACAGATCAGGCCGGTCGGCAGTTGCCGGCCGGCCTGATCCGTGATGGCCCTGTTCGGTGAGGGCTAGACCTGCGCCTTGACGATGAAATCGACGGCGTTGCCGACGGTCTTGAGGTTCTTGACCTCTTCATCGGGGATCTTGACGTCGAACTTCTCTTCAGCGTTGACGACGATGGTCATCATCGAGATGGAATCGATGTCCAGGTCGTCGGTGAACGACTTCCCCAGCTCAACCGTGTCGGCTGCGATGCCCGTCTCGTCGTTAATGAGTTCGGCCAGGCCGGCAAGAACTTCTTCGGTGGACAATGCCATTTTTTTCTCCTTGGGGGTGTCTCGTATGACCGAGACTCAGTTTAGAGGGGGATGGGTGAAATCTAGGGAAGCACGACGACCTGCGCGCCGAACACCAGACCGGCCCCGAAGCCGATCTGGAGGGCGAGGCCGCCGCTGAGCTCAGGGTGCTCCGCGAGCAGGCGGTGGGTGGCCAGCGGGATCGACGCCGAGGACGTGTTCCCGGTGGTCGCGACGTCACGGGCGATGACGACGGATTCCGGAAGCTTGAGCTGCTTGGCGAACTCGTCGATGATGCGCATATTCGCCTGGTGGGGGATGAACGCGGCGAGCTGGCTGCTCTCGATGCCGGCGACCTCCAGTGCCTTCTTCGCCACCTTGGCCATATCCCAGACGGCCCAACGGAAGACGGTCTGACCCTCCTGGCGCAGGGTGGGCCACTCGGCCTCGCCGCGACGATACTCCTGAAGAGTGGCGTTCATGGTGATGGCGTCGGCCTTGGAGCCGTCGGATCCCCACACTGTGGGAGCGATTCCGGGGTAGTCGCTGGGACCGATGACGACCGCGCCGGCGCCGTCGCCGAGCAGGAAGGAGATGCTGCGATCGGTCGGGTCGACGAGGTCGGACAGCTTCTCCGCGCCGATGACCAGAGCGTAGTGGGCGGCCCCCGTACGGATCAGGGCGTCGGCCTGCGCTACGGCGTAGGCGTATCCCGCACAGGCCGCGTTGATGTCATACGCCGCGGCCGGGTTGGCGCCGACCCGGTCGGCGACCACGGCGGCGATGGAGGGCGTCTGGCGCCCGTTGCTGATGGTGGCCACGATGACGGCGTCGATCAGGTTCGGCGCAATGCCGGACTTCTCGATGGCCTCGCGGGCGGCATCCGCGGCCAGGTCGACCGCCTCGACGGACTGGCTGGCCCGGGTGCGGGTGACGATGCCCGTGCGCTGTTGGATCCACTCATCGGAGGAATCGATCGGTCCGACCAGGGCGTCATTGGGAACGAGGAGATCCCCACGCGCGGCGCCGACTGAGAGGATCCGGGTGAACTGGGGGCCGTGCGACTGCTGGAGTGTTGGCTTGGACATAGTCTCTTTCGGTCAGGCTTGGTTCTGCTGGTCGATCAGGTCGAATGCAGCAGGCAGGTCGTCCGGCGTCTTGATGGCGACGCTGGGTACACCCTTGAGTGCACGTTTCGCGAGCCCCACGAGGGCGCCGGCCGGCGCGAGCTCGATGATTCCGGTGACACCGGCAGCCGCGAACGACTGCATGCACAGGTCCCACCGTACCGGCGACGAGACCTGATGAACCAGCAAGTCGACGAATCGAGCGCCGCTGGAGACGGAGGTGCCGTCCCGGTTGGTCCAAATCGGCAGGGTCGGATCAGTGGCGGGCAGCGCCGCCGCTACCCGGGTGAGGTGCTCCACGGCGGGCTGCATGTAACGGGTGTGGAATGCGCCGGCGACCTGGAGAGGAATGACCCTGGCCCGGGTCGGCGGGTTCTGCCCGAGGGCGGCCAGGGCGTCGGGGGATCCGGCCACGACGATCTGTCCGCCGCCGTTGAAGTTGGCGGGGGCGAGTCCGAGTTCGTCGAGGCGGGTGAGGAGCTCCGTCTCGTCCGTGCCGATGACGGCGCTCATGCCGGAGGGTTCCAGTGCGGCGGCCTCGGCCATAGCGTTTCCGCGCTCCCGCACGAACCGCACAGCGTCCGCGGCGGTGAGGATGCCCGCGCCGGCCGCGGCCGTGATCTCACCGACGGAGTGGCCGGCGATCCCACTGATCCGATCCCGGCGTCCGTCGACCAGGATCGCGTCCAGGGTGAGGAGGCCGGCGGCCACGATCAGCGGCTGGGCGATTCGGGTGTCTCGGATCGTGTCGGCGTCGCTGACCGTGCCGTGGCGCACGAGGTCGATCCCGCATACGTCGGAGATCTCGGCCAGGCCGGCGGCGAAAGCGGGGTCCGCCAGCCAGGGTTCGAGGAATCCGGGGGTTTGCGAGCCCTGACCCGGGCAGACGACAACAATCATTTGTCCAGTCTCCCAAGCCCGTTCCCGGAACGGGTGTCGATCCTCCACCAACTATCCAGGAAACGTTTGTCGGTAACCACCAGTCGGGCGGTCCTGAGGGTGGTGCGGTTCGCCGTCGGCGACGTGCGGTTCACCGTCGGCGAGTAGACCCGTCGTGATCGCTGATCGAACCGATGATGAGCGCGGCCTGCAGAATAAGCGCTTCTCTGGCCCCGGTCGCGTCATAACCGATGACCTCTGAGACCCTCTTCAAACGGTACCGAACGGTGTTCGGGTGCACGAAGAGTTCCCGGGCGGTCGCCTCGAGGGACCGGCCGTTGTCGAGGTAGCACCAGAGGGTGGTGAGCAGCTCGGTCGAATGGGCCTGCAGGGGCCGGTAGATGCGGTGGATCAGGGTGGCCCGGGCGAGGGGGTCGCCGGCGAGGGCGCGCTCGGGGAGCAGGTCGTCGGCCTGGACCGGGCGGGGTGCGTTGCGCCAGGACCGCGCCACGGCGAAGCCGGCGAGGGCAGCCTTGGCGCTCTTGGAGGCGTCCACCAGATTGGGCACCTCGTGGCCGAGCACCAGGTGGCCGGCGCCGAAGCTCGGTTCCAGCTGGACCGCAATTTCCATGAAACTGAGCGCGGACGCCGTGCCGATGTTCTCCTCCGCATCCGCGGGTCTGGGATGGGCGCGACCGATCACCAGCACGAGACGATTGCCCTGCACGCCGATCAGGACGTCCGCGGCCATGTGCCGGGCCGATCGCCGCAACTGGTCGACGTCGAGCATCTTGGGGGTCGTTCCGACGAGCACGCACACCTCGCCGTGCCCGTGCCAGCCCAGAGCGGCGATCCGGCTGGGAAGTTCGTCGTCATATTCGCCGCTCAGGATCGAATCGACGACGAGGGCTTCCAGTCGCACGTCCCAGAGTCCGCGCGCTTCCGCGGCCCTGGCGTACACATCGGCCGCTCCGAAGGCGATCTCCCTCGAGTACAGGAGGATGGCCTCCCGAAGGATTTCGCCACCGTCCTTGATCCTCTCCTCCACCACCTCGACTGTGACCCTGATCAGCTGCAGCGTCTGCTGCAGGCTGATGGAGCGCAGGAGTTCGCGGGGGGCCGCGCCGAAGACGTCCGCGGCGATCCAGGGAGTGGACCGTGGGTCGTCGAACCAGGAGATGAACGACGTGATCCCGGCCTGGGCGACCAGCCCCACCGCGGACCGCCGCCCCGGCGGCATATCGCCATACCAGGGCAGCGTGTCCTCGAGACGTTTCAGCGTCGCCGTAGAAAGCTCACCCGAGATGGTCCGGAGCCAGGTGAGCGTTTGTTCTTTTGTCTTCGGCGTCGATGCCACTGGTCGCTTAGCTCTCGCCCCCGGCGGAACCGGTGGTTCCGGCGGTCACGTCGTGCAACCGGTACCTGTCGATGGCCTGGCTGACCAGGCTCCGGTCGATCTCGCCACGCTTGGCGAGAAGCTGCAGCGTGCGCACCACCATCGACGGTCCGTCGATCTTGAAGAACCGGCGCGCGGCGGGGCGGGTGTCGGAGAAGCCGAAGCCGTCCGCGCCGAGCGTCGCGAAGTCGCCGGGGATGAACTGGCGGATCTGGTCAGGCACGGCGTGCATGAAGTCGGAGACCGCGATGAAGGGTCCCGCTGCTCCGGCGAGCTTCTCCGTCACATACGGAACGAGCGCTTCGTTGTCCGGGTAGAGGAAGTTGTGCTCCTCGGCCCGGATGCCGTCGCGCCGCAGCTCGGCCCAGGACGTGACCGACCAGACATCTGCCGACACCCCCCAGTCCTCGGCGAGCAGCTTCTGTGCTTCGAGCGCCCAGGACACGGCCACGCCCGACGCGAGCAGCTGGGCCTTCGGCCCGGTGATCGGCGAGTGATTGACGCGGTGGATGCCGCGCACGATGCCGTCCACGTCCACCTCCTCGGGTTCCGCCGGCTGCACCTGCGGTTCGTTATAGACGGTGATGTAGTACATGACGTTCGGGTCGGTGTGCGTGCCGCCGTACATCCGCTCGAGTCCGGAGCGCACGATATGCCCGATCTCGTAACCGAATGCGGGGTCGTACGACACGACGGCCGGGTTGGTCGAGGCCAGCAACGGGGAGTGCCCGTCGGCGTGCTGCAGGCCTTCCCCGGTCAGGGTCGTGCGTCCGGCGGTGGCGCCGATCATGAACCCGCGGGCCATCTGGTCGCCGGCAGCCCACATGGCGTCGCCCGTGCGCTGGAAACCGAACATGGAGTAGAACACGTAGATCGGGATCAGCGGCTCACCCTGGGTGGCGTACGAGGTGCCCACGTTGGTGAATGCGGCCATCGCGCCGGCTTCGTTGATGCCCACGTGCAGGATCTGTCCCTGGGGGCTTTCCTTGTAGGCCAGGAGCTGCGCGTGGTCGACCGAGGTGTACTGCTGGCCGTTGGGGTTGTAGATCTTCGCGTTCGGGAAGAACGCGTCGATTCCGAAGGTGCGGGCCTCGTCCGGGATGATCGGCACGATGCGGTTCCCGAAATCCTTGGCGCGCAGCAGCTCCTTGAGCAGCCGCACGAAGGCCATCGTGGTCGCGATCTCCTGCGTTCCGGAGCCCTTCTTCGTGGGCGCGTAGGTCGCATCGTCGGGCAGGTTGACCTGGGTGTACTTGCTGCGACGTTCGGGCAGGTACCCGCCGAGGGCGCGGCGGCGCTCGTGCAGGTACTGGATGGCCTCGTCGTTGTCGTCCGGTTTGAAGTACGGCGGCAGGTACGGGTTCTCCTCGAGCTGGGCATCCGTGATCGGCATGTGGGTGCTGTCGCGGAAGGTCTTGAGGTTGTCGAGGGTGAACTTCTTCATCTGGTGGGTCGCATTGCGGCCCTCGAAGCTCGGCCCGAGGGCGTAGCCCTTGACGGTCTTCGCGAGGATGACGGTCGGCTGTCCCTTGTGTTCCGAGGCCGCCTTGAACGCCGCGTAGACCTTGCGGTAGTCGTGTCCGCCGCGCTTGAGGTTCCAGATTTCATCGTCGGTGTAGCCCTCGACGAGCTTGAGCGTTCGGGGGTCGCGGCCGAAGAAGTTCTCGCGCACATAGGCGCCGCTTTCGGCCTTGTAAGTCTGGTAGTCCCCGTCGGGGGTCGCGTTCATCAGGGCGCGCAGGGCACCGTCGGAGTCGCGGGCGAGGAGGTCGTCCCACTCGCGGCCCCAGACGACCTTGATCACGTTCCAGCCGGCGCCGCGGAAGAAGCTCTCCAGTTCCTGGATGATCTTGCCGTTGCCGCGCACCGGGCCGTCGAGGCGCTGGAGGTTGCAGTTGATGATGAAGTTGAGGTTGTCCAGGCCCTCGTTGGCGGCAACCTGAAGCTGTCCGCGGCTCTCGACCTCGTCCATTTCGCCGTCGCCGAGGAACGCCCAGACCTGCTGGTCGCTTGCGTCCTTGATCCCGCGATTGGTGAGGTACCGGTTGGTCTGGGCCTGGTAGATCGCGTTGATCGGGCCGAGTCCCATCGACACGGTCGGGAACTGCCAGAATTCGGGCATCAGCCGCGGGTGCGGGTAGGAGGACAGGCCGTTCGGGGCGTGTGACTTCTCCTGGCGGAATCCGTCGAGCTGGTCAGCGCTCAGGCGGCCCTCGAGGAAGGCGCGGGCGTACGTGCCGGGGGAGGCATGGCCCTGGATGAAGATCTGGTCTCCACCGCCCGGGTGGTCCTGGCCGCGGAAGAAGTGGTTGAAGCCGACCTCGTAGAGTGCGGCGGATGACGCATAGGTGGAGATGTGCCCGCCGACGGAGATGCCGGGACGCTGGGCTCGGTGCACGAGGACCGCCGCGTTCCAGCGGATCCAGGCACGGTAACGACGTTCGATGTCCTCGTCGCCGGGGAAGTCGGGTTCGCCGTCATCGGCGATCGTGTTGATGTAGTCCGTTGTCGGCACCATGGGTACGCCCAGGTGCAGTTCCTTGGAGCGCTTCAGCAGGCTGAGCATGATCTCGCGACCGCGCTCGTGTCCCTGGGCCGATACGAGCGAGTCCAGCGATTCCGACCATTCGGCCGTTTCCTCCGGGTCCGCATCCGTGCTGTTCACCGAATACGGGTCCTGGTCGTTGACAGTCACACTCGACCTCTCTCTGTTGGTCTCTGTTGGGCAGACCGTGTTGGTGCCGATCATGCCGGGATAGCTGCGCCGCTTCACGGTCGGGTCACGACCGATGGCACCACGCAAGCCTACAGATTATGCCTGTGGTCCGTGCACGAACGATGCGTGTCGTTTTCAGGCCGCAGGATGCCGCCGGGCGGGGCCGATTCTTGGTTCACCCAGTCACCGGGGCTAGGCTGTGTCGCCGCCGCTCAAGTTCGCGCGGGCGGAGGAAAGGAAGCGCAGCATGGCTTTGGAGAACGACACCCAGGCTCCCGATTTCGAGCTCGTCAACCAGTTCGGCGAGCGGGTCCAGTTGAGCCGGTTCCGCGGGAAGAAGTCGGTTGCCCTGGTCTTTTTCCCGCTCGCGTTCTCCGGCATCTGCAGCGGTGAGCTCTGCGAACTGCGAGACAACCTCTCCCTGTTCGAGTCCAGTGGCGTCGAGGTGGTCGGGATCTCGGTCGACTCGCGGCACACGCTCCGGGCGTGGGGAGAGCAGGAGGAGTACACCTTCGACCTTCTGGCCGACTTCTGGCCCCACGGCGCGGTGGCCAAGGAATACGGTGTCTTCCTGGAGGATAAGGGCTTTGCGAATCGTGCCACGTTCCTGATCGACCCGGACGGAATCATCCGGGCCAGTTTCATCACCGCCCCCGGTGAGGCTCGCTCGCTGGAGGCGTACCGCGCCGCGATCGAGGAACTCCAGCCGGCCTGACCGGCCCTGGCGTACGGCGGCCATGCAGAATCGGTATGATGGTGCACGGCCTGCAGAGGTCGACGTTTCAAGGGGCCTTTAGCTCAGTTGGTAGAGCGCCACGTTTACACCGTGGATGTCATCGGTTCGAGCCCGGTAGGGCCCACCCCTCAAGAACCACCCATAACCCTCCGTGGGGCGAGAGGTCGTGAGGTACTGTGCACCAGAATGAGCACGCAGGTGCCGTCACCACGACCGCTTCGGGCAGAGCGCGTCGAGGGGGTGGGCGTCATGACTCGGTCTGACCGGCTGTCCTTCGGCGTCGCGGTCGAGGAGCTGACCAGCGCCCACCTGCACCAGACCAATCTCTGCGCACCGTTCCTCAGGGCGCTGCCCGTCGACGGGCTGGCGATCTCCACCCTCGGGGTGCCGTTCGGCACCGAAACCATCTGCGCGAGCAACGCCGCCGCGGCCCGCATCGATGAGATCCAATTCGATCTCGGCGAGGGGCCGTGCTGGGACGCCAGGGCGACACGTCGGCCGGTGCTGTCCCCGGACATCCGTCACGAGGCCAATCTCGACTGGCCTGTCTTCCAGCGCACTCTCGGCGACACCGAAGTCGGCGGGATCTTCGCCTTCCCGATGCTGGTGGGCTCGCTGGACATCGGCGCCGTCGACTTCTATTCGCGAATGCCCCGCGCGCTCACCCTCGGGCAGATCGAGAATGCCACCACCCTCGTCGGCATCGCGGCCCGGCAGGTGCTTCGGCGGGTGCTGCTCTCGAATACGATGAAACCGGACGCCGACTACGATCGGGGCTACTCCCGACGCGTCGTGCACCAGGCGACCGGAATGGTGCTGGCCCAATTAGACGTATCACCCTCGGACGCGCTTCTCATCCTGCAGGGTTACGCCTTTTCGCACGGTCAAACGGTGCGAGAGGTCGCGGAGAACGTGGTCGCACGAAATATTGATTTTACTTCAGAATTAAATTAGACGGGTCTTAGGATAAGTTCATGGTGACCAAGTCACGTGAAGGTCAGCTGGTTGAGACATTCGTCACTCTGGCCGACACCCTGGTGGTCGGCTACGACGTGGTGGATCTGCTGCACACGCTGGTTGAGACGTGCGCGACGCTCTTCGAGGCGTCAGCAGTCGGAATCATCCTGACCGCCGGTGACGACACCGATCTCGAGGTTGTGGCCTCGACCAACGAGTGCAGCCGTCTGATCGAGATCCTGCAGCTTCGAGCCGGCAACGGCCCGTGCGTCGAGTGCTACACCACGGGCAGGCCCGTCGCGATTCCCAACCTCGAGGTTCTCTCGCCGGACTGGACGCGGTTCCGGGCCGGAGCCATCGAGCTCGGATTCAAGTCCATGCACTCGGTTCCGCTGCGCCTGCGTTCCACGACCATCGGTTCGCTCAACCTTTTCTGGGACCGCCTGGGTGGGCTGGGAGCTGACGACCTGCGCACTGTCCAGGCTCTGGCCGACACCGCCACGATCGGAATCCTGCAGGAACGGGCCATCCGGGAGAGCGACGTGGCCCGTGCCCAGTTGCAGCACGCCCTCAGCAGCCGGGTGCTGATCGAGCAGGCCAAGGGTGTGGTCGCTTTCACCCACACCGTCAACATGGACGAGGCCTTCGCTCTGCTGCGCCAGCACGCGCGCAGCAACGGCCTGCCGCTGAACGACGTGGCGGAGCGAATCGTCAACCGGTCCCTCTCGCTGTAGCCCCGCTGCTCGGGACGCCCGCATTTCCGGCCTCGGCCGGGCTATAGTGTGACTCACGCCCCAGACCCTGGCTGCACGTGTAATTTTCGTGAGCTATCGAGGTCACCATGAAGCGCATTTTCCATCCCGGCGGCTCTGTCCTCACCGGAAGCGAACTCGCGGATGCCGTGATGCATTACGCGGAGGCCTTGAGTTCACGCGGGCAGGTCGACGTCATCGACATCCCGGTCGCGGATGAGACTGGACTGCCCGGTCGTGCCCAGTTCCTGATTGGCGCATCCAGCCAGCTCGTCTGTGTCACTGCCGACGCCGTGGACCAGGAGCTGGTGGAATCGGCGAAGTCCGATGACCTGCGCCGCAAAGCGCTGTCCGGCACGGCGAGCGGTCGGGTTTCGTGGACCGGGGACGGGCTTGATTCGCCGCAATTCGACGAGTTCGAATACTGACGGTCTGCTGCAGCGGCCCGCGGGATGACCGGGACTTTCGGCCCTGTCAGGCTCGGTTCTGACCCGACACCATTGAGGCCGGTGCACGGGAATGGAGAAGATCATGGACGAACGCGTTGTGGTCGGGATGAGCGGCAAGCCGTCGGACCGGGATGCCCTGCACTGGGCCCTCGACTACGCGCGCCCGAGACGGTTCGCAGTCGAGCTGGTTCACGTCGTCGACGAGAACTGGGCGAGTCTGGCCGCCGGGTACGAGCACACCGCGCGGGAGCAGGCTGAACGCAACCTCGCCCGGGAGATCGCGGATGCGGCACCCCTGGCGCCGGAGCTGAAGCTCCACGCGACCGTGCTCACAGGTTCGCAGGCCGGGGCGCTGGCCGACCGGGCAGAAGGCGCTGCACTGCTGGTGATCGGCTCACATGCGCTCGGGCGCTTTCGGGACTATGTCTTCAGCACCCGTTCCGCGCAGATCGCGGCCCGTGCCCCCGGCTCCGTCGTCATCGTTCCCGAACGAAGTAACCGGGACGGCACCGGGGTCGTTGTCGGCGTCGACGGCTCCGAGGCCTCGCTTGCGGCCGTCCAGTTCGCCGCCGAGCAGGCGGACCGTCTGGGGCAGCGCCTGACCGCCGTGTACTGCTGGAGCGTGCCCGCTCCGTGGACCGAGGAGGGCGCCATGATCGACTGGCCGATGCAACCGGATGACGCCGACCGGCTGGTCCTCTCCGAAGCGGTCGCAGGACTGGCCGAACGCTACCCCGACCTGCAGTTAGACCTTCGGCTGGACCTGGGTCTGCCGGTCGATGCGCTCGTCACGGCCGCGACCGGTGCGAGCCTGCTCGTCGTGGGCAACCATTCCCGGAACGGATTCGCCCGCTTCTGGCTGGGTTCGGTCAGCCACGTGATCGTGCTGACCATGCCCTGCCCGGTGGCCGTGATCCGGAGCGTGTGACCCGCAGCGAGTGACGTCCGGGGCCGGGGCTCAGGCGGGCCTGGCGATAAGGATGGGAACGTTGATGTTCATGAGCACGTCGTGGGTGACCGATCCGATCACCGACTGTGTCGCCCCTCGCGGGTGGGACACGCCGACCACGATCAGGGACGCGCCCGCGCCCGCATCCAGCAGGGCTTCCGCGGGGTCGCGGTTCACCAGGCGCCGGCGAACGACCACGCCCGGCGCGGTGGCGCTCGCGACCGCGGCCGCCTCGCTGAGGAGCAGGTGCGCGGCGTCGGCGCTCTCGGGCAGCTCAGGCGACGCCTTCCCCGTGCAAAGTGTCGGCGGCGCGTGCACCAGGATGAGCTCCTGGCCGAGCCGGTCGGCTTCGCGGGCGCCTCGGATGACGGCCGACGTCGAACCCTCGAACCGGTCCACCCCGACGACAACCCCGCGCCGGGTGTCGAACGTCGTGTCCGGGATGACTGCCACCGTGCACGGCGCAGCGGCCGCGATCTGCACGCTGCGGGATCCGAGCACGCGCCCCCGCAGGAACCCGGTCTTGTGGGTGCCCACGATGAGGGTGTCGTCGGCCAGCGGAAGGGCGGCAAGGGTCCAGGACGGCGCGCCGTGCAGGATGATGGCGCCGATGTCGAGCCTGGGGTGAGCCTTCTTCGCCAGGGCGAGCTCCTCGGCCAGCAGGGCACTGGCGTGTCGCTCCGCATCCTGCGCATAGGACGGGCCGAGAAGGCCCCACTCGTCGTCGACGACGTTGACCAGGACCGCCGGAGAATCGTCCTCGGCTGCCCGGGACAGTCCCCAGCTGATCGCAGCTCGGCTCGGCTCGGAGCCGTCTGCCCCGATGTAGTAGGTGTTCACTGTGCATCCTTTCCGGTCGCCTGGTCGCGGTCACCCGCGTCGTCGGGGCGAGGAACGACCGCGACCGGGCAGGGCAGATTGAGTAGGACGTCGTGACTGACCGATCCGAGGAAGAGGGAGCCGACGGCGCCGCGGCCGTGAGTGCCCACCACGATCAGGGAGGCGTCCCGGGAAGCCTCCACGAGAACAAACGCCGGCAGGCCCTGTTCCAGGACTTCGGTGACCTGGAGGTCGGGGTTGGCTGCCCGGACCCGCTCTGCGCGTTCGGCGAGGATCTCGGCGTGCGCCTGCCGCAACTCGTCATAGGGAATCACGGCCCCGAATTCGACCGCCACCGTGGCCGGGATCGTCCAGGCATGCACGATGCTGAGCGGGCGGCCGAAGTGAGCGGCCTCGCGGGCGGCGAAGTCCAAGGCCCCGGCTGCCAACGCATCGTCTTCCAGTCCGACCACGACGGGCCCGGTTCGTGGCGCCCATACCGCGGGGACGACGATGACGGGGCACTTCGCATGGGCGGTGAGGCGCAACGGAAGGGTCCCGTAGACCGCTCCGGCGAGCACCCCCGTCTTGTTGGTGCCGATGACGAGGAGGTCCGCGGCGGCGGACGCCCGGACGAGTTCATCGGTGGGGACCCCGTGGCGGATGTACCCGGTCTTGCGGCAGTTCGGTGCGGCCTGGTCGACCCGGCGGATGGCTTCGGCGAGTGCGCGTTCGTAGGCGGGCTGGAAGTCATCCTCCGGCCCCCCGGTGGGGGACCAGCCCATTTCCACCACCGTCGTCAGTTCGAGGCTCACCGAGGCTGACGGGAGCCGCTCGGCCGCCAGAGCGCGGTCGAGGGCCCACTCGAGGGCGGCCCTGCTGGCGGGCCCGCCGTCGATGGCGACGATCACTTTTTCGACCATGGCTGGCCTCCTTCCCTCGCGTCCCCCCTCACGGTGACAGCGTCGGGAGGCGCCGAAAAGGGGCGAAGGTCCCACGCGAGTAGAATCCCCGGCATCAGACCGAGAGCGGAGCCAGGCCATGCCCCAGCACGAGATCACAGCCCCGGTTGCCACCCCGTTCACGCGGCCCGAACCCTCGGCGAATCAGTCGGATGCGCGCCTGCGCCGCCTCCTCCTGGCCAGCCAGGCGATTGTGGGCCAGCTCGATCTTCTCTCCGTGCAGCGGCGCATCGTGGAGGCGGCGGTCGACCTGTGCCCGGCGCTGTTCGGGGCGCTCGCGACCACCGCCGACAACGGCCGTCTCGAGCCGAGCGTCCAGGTCGGGGCATCCGCGGATGCCGCCGTTGCGGGGGGCGCGTGGGCCGAGGTCCTCGGGCTGCTGGGCACCCTCGCCGATGACCCGGTTCCGCTTCGGCTGAGCCGATGGCAGGCCAAACCGCGTCCGGCTGGTTTCGAGGGTGAGGACCCGCCGATGCAGAGTCTCCTGGCCGTCCCGGTGCGGGTGCGCGGCGAGGTCTCGGGCATCCTGTATCTGATCGGCAGGGTGCCGGGAGCATTCGACCAGGAAGACGAGGACCTGTTGTGTGCCCTGGCGGCGACCGCGGGCATCGCGATCGACAATGCCCGGCTGTTCGAGGAGACCCAGCGGCGTCAGCGCTGGTCGGCCGCGTCGGCCGGGGTCAGCGCTGCCCTCCTGACCGATCGCTCGGACGATACCCTGGCCCTCCTGGCCGACCGATTCGCGCAGACGGCGGATGCGCAACTGGTGTGCGTCGTCGTCCCCGATGGAATCGACCCCGGCGCGGATGCTTCCCTGGTCGTCGCCACCGCCAGGGGGCCGCTCGCGCAGCAGGCCGCCGGCCTCATCTTCCCTGTCGCCGGGAGCCTGTGCGGGCGGGTATTCTCCGGCGGCCAGCCGCTCCTGGTCGACGGCGGGGACGGCGTCAGGCCGGGCCCGGACTCCGCCCTGATCTGCGGGTCCACCATGGTCATCCCTCTGGGAGCGGGAGTCCCGCACGGGGTCCTGACGGCCTCGCGTCCCCTCGGAGCGGCCCGGTTCACCGCCTCGGACCTCGTGATGGCCTCGGACTTCGCGGAGCAGGCGAGTGTGGCGCTGGAACTCTCCCTGGGCCGGGCCGATCGGGCCCGGCTGGCGGTGCTGGAGGACCGCGGCAGGATCGCCCGGGACCTGCACGACCTCGTCATCCAAAGGGTCTTCGCCGCCGGGATGTCGATTCAGGCCATTGGCGGGGAGATAACCGACCGGGCGCTGCGCCTGAGGCTCGACGAGGAGGTGCAGGCCCTGGACGCTGCCATCGTCGAGATCCGCACGGCCATTTTCGCCCTGACCCTGCCGGCGCACCCCGACCGGCCGTCCCTGCGACATCGCGTCATCGACCTGCTGACCGAACTCGGGCCCCTGTTCGAGCAGCCTCCACGAGTCGTTTTCTCCGGCCCGATCGACCTGGTCACGCCGGCCGACCTGGCCGACGACCTCGTCGCCGTGATCCGCGAGGGGCTGACCAACGTGGTTAGGCACGCCCGGGCCGGCGAAACGGTTGTGAGCCTGACCGTGGTCGCCGACTCGATCACGATCGAAATCAGTGACGACGGCGTGGGCAGGGCGAAGGCCGCGCACTCCGGCGGAATCGACAACCTGGCGGCACGGGCAGGACGATGGCAGGGAAATTTCACCCTCGACGACCGGGCGCCCCGGGGCACACGGCTGCGCTGGGCGGCCAGCCTGGTCGGTGCATCCGTCACGGCACGCCGATGACCCGCGTCTTCCTCGTGGACGACCACGAAATCGTCCGGCATGGCCTCGTGCACCTGATCAACGCGGAAGCGGACCTGGAGGTCGTGGGGGAGGCGTCGACCAGGCGGGAGGCCCTCGCCCGGGTCGCCGCCACCCGGCCGGACGTCGCGGTCCTCGACGTCCGCCTGCCCGACGGAAGCGGCATCGACGTCTGCCGGGAGATCCTCGCCCGGGACCCGGGCATCCGGTGCCTGATCTTCACCGCCTTCGACGACGACGAGGCCACCTGCGCCGCGGTGCTGGCGGGGGCTGCAGGGTATGTCCTGAAGAACATCCGCGGTGACCGGCTGATCGACGGCATCCGCCGGGTGGCCCGCGGGGAGCGGCTGCTCACCGACCTGGCCGCCCGGCGGGTGGCCGAGGTGCTGAGCCTGGCCGAGCCGGACCGGGCCGCGCAGGCACTGACCCTGCGCGAGCGGCAGGTCCTGGACCTCATTTCGCGGGGGCTCACCAACCGTCAGATCGGCGCCGAGCTGGAGCTGGCCGAGAAAACGGTCAAGAACTATGTGTCCGCCGTACTCAGCAAGCTCGGGATGCAGCGAAGAACCCAGGCCGCGGTCTTCGGTGCCGATCTGTCCCGGGCCGCGGGCGGTTCCGGCTCTCGAATCCACCCCGGGTCTGCCGGTACGCTGGCCCGATGAAGCAGAATCGCGTCACTCCGGCCGTGCCGGGCCCGGGCCAGGAATCGGTCTGGACATACCCCCGGCCGCCCCGGGCCGAGCCGAGTACCGACCGCGTCGTCGTCACGTTCGGCGGCCAGGTCATCGTCGACACCAGAGATGTGATCCGGGTGCTCGAGACGAGCCATCCTCCGGTCTACTACCTGCCTCGATCGGCTTTCCGGCCCGGGAGCCTGGAACCGGCCCCCGGGAACTCGTGGTGCGAGTACAAAGGGCAGGCGTCCTACCTCAATGTGGTCACGCCGGGACGGCGGGAGGAATCCGCCGCCTGGACCTACCCGGCGCCGAGGAAGGGGTATGAGGCGCTCCTCGACCGCATTGCCCTCTACCCCGGCCGGATGGAGCGGTGCACAGTGAACGGGGAACGGGTGCAGCCGCAGCCGGGAGACTTCTACGGCGGCTGGATCACGTCCCGGGTGGTCGGCCCGTTCAAGGGGGAGCCCGGCACGCTCGGATGGTGACTGCGGGGCCCCGGATGATCCTGCCGGGCCCCGGCGTGATGCCGATCCTTCTGGCCGCCCTGCTCTGGGGGACGACCGGAACGGCCGCGCATTTCCTGCCGGATGACCTCAGCCCGCTGGCGACCGGAGCAGCCACGATGGCCGTCGGTGGGGGACTGCTCTGGCTGCTGTCGGTGCGCGGCGCCCGAGCCGTCCTGAGAGACAGGTCCGTGCGCCGGTGGGCGGGGCCGGCGTCGCCGCCATCGTCGTCTACCCGCTCGCTTTCTACAGTTCGATGCACCTGGCCGGGGTGGCCGTCGGAACGGTCGTGTCCCTCGGATCCGCTCCGGTGTTCGCTGCCGGGATCGAGTTCCTGGCCGAACGTCGTCGGGTCACTCCGCGTTGGGGCCTGTGCACGTTGGCCGCCCTGGCCGGGACAGGCCTGTTGGTGCTCGGCGGCAGCATCGGAGCCGCCGAGGTCTCGGGCGCCCCGGTCGGCGCGTTGCTGGGTGTGCTGGCCGGGTTCAGCTATGCCCTGTACACCCACGCGTCGCACCAGCTGATCGGGGCGGGACACAGCCCGCGGGCCACGATGGGTGCGCTGTTCGGCGTGACCGCGGTCTGCCTCGTCCCCGTGCTGCTGGTGACCGGAGCGCCGCTGCTCCAGAGCGCGGGCAGCGCGGGGATTGCCGCGTATCTGGCCATCGGGCCGATGTGTGCCGCGTACCTGCTTTTCGGCCACGGCCTGCGTTCGGTCCGGGGCAGCCTCGCCACCAGCATCACGCTGCTCGAACCGCTCGTCGCCACTGTGCTCGCTGTCCTCGTCGTGGGTGAACGGCTGACCCCGCCCGCCTGGGCCGGCCTCTGCCTGCTGCTGGTGGCGGTGACGGCCCTGGTCAGCCTCGACAACCGGGAAAGAATGAGCATTTCTCGCTAGAATCGGGTCATGGCCGAGCGGGACGGGGCTGCACGGGGCGAGGGACGACGGCCCCGACGCCCCTGGTGGCCCCGGCGACGACCTCGCCGGGGCGGTTCGATCTGCCCCCGGCACCGGATCCCCGGACATCGCCGGGCGCGACGTCGACCGGGAGCTTCCGGAGGACGCGGACGACGTGGTCAGCGGCGTCCCCGGCCCGATCCCGAGTCCGCGGGTGGCGGAGAGGGAGTCGGTGATCCCTGATGCGGGCCTCCGGGCACCCCCCCCGGTGCGCCGCATCGAACACAGCGGCACGGAGCCGGTTCCGGTGACGAACCGGGTCGGGCACCCCACACGGATGTTCCGCCTCTGGTTCGCCGTGACGGCATCCGTGGTCAGCGTGGCGCTGGGGGCCCGGCTGATTGCGCTCGGACTCAATGTCCTCGAAGCGGCGGTGTCCGCTCTTCTCGGAATCGCCCTGTCGTTCATCCCGGTAGGCCTCGGCACCCTGGCCGGCAAGCGGACCGGGCAACCGGCGATGGTCCTGTCCCGGGCCACGTTCGGCCTGGTCGGGAACGTGGTGCCCACCGCTCTGGTCGTCCTGATGAGAGTCGTGTAGGGGGCGCTGCTCGCGGCCGCGGCCGGGCAGGCGATCGGCACGGTTGCGGCGGCGGCAGGGCGCGACGCACCCGGGTACGGCACCGTCCCGGCTCTGGTCGGCGCAGTCGCCGTCACCGTGGCCGCGGCCGCTGTCGCCGTTTTCGGTTACGGGTTGCGCTACCTCGTCCACGGTCCTGCTCGCCCTGGCGATGATCATGACCGCCGGGCTGATCGATCCCGGACCCGCCCTGGCCGACTCGACCGGGATCGGACTCGGCGCGCTCACCGGCACGATCCTCGTCTTCGCCTATTTCGGGCTGGCCTGGGCGACCAGCAGCGCAGATCTGGCCCGGTACCAGAGAGAGGACTCGCCCGGTCGGACCTCGATGCTGTGGGCGAACCTCGGGCTGGGCCTGCCGGCCCTGGTCCTGATCTGTTTCGGGGCGGTGCTGGCCGCATCGCACCCCGCACAGGCCGCCGCTTTCGCGATCGATCCGGTCGGCAGTCTGGCCCGAATCCTCCCGGGTTGGACCGGGATCCCCCTGCTACTCGTCGGCACGCTCACCCTGCTGTCGGCGATCAACCTCAATCTGTACTCGGGCGGTCTCGCCGTCACCGCCGCGGACAGCAGGATCACCCGGCCCGTCGGCGTGCTGCTCGCCGCGCTGGGAACAGCGATACTCGTCGTGCTGATCCTCGTCAGCCGAACGGGCCTGGCCGACGCCTCCCTGGCCCTGCCGGTGACGCTGGCCGTGCCCGTCGCGGCCTGGACCGGCCTGTTCTGCGCGGAGGTGGTGATTCGGCGGAGCCCGCTCGACACCAGGAGCCTGCTTCATCGCGGCGGTCGCTATGCGGACTGGCGCTGGGTCAACGTGGGTGCTCTCGCCGTGATCACGGTCGTCGGCTACGGACTGATCGAGTCCGGCCCGGGATGGCTGGCCTGGCAGGGCTTCCTCCTCGCCTGGGCCGGCATCGATCCTCACGGCGGCCTGGCGGCGACCGCGCTCGGCGTGCTCGTCGCACTCGTGCTGGGCCTGATCACACCGCCGGTCCTGGGCATTCCGGCGATCCGGCGGCAGGAAGCCGCGCCGTCCGGTCACCGGTAAGCTGACGGGGTGCCATTCTCGCTCGCCGATGTAACCCTGATCGTCCATGAATTGTGGCCGTTGTCCGGGGCCGAAGACTGGGATGCCCCCGGTCTGGTCAGCGGCGACCCGACACACTCGGTCACCTCGATCCACCTCGCCGTCGACGCGGTCTCCGCAACCGTCGACGAGGCCGTCGAACGGGGTGCTGACCTGCTGCTCGTGCACCACCCGCTGCTGCTGCGCGGGGTGACGTCGGTCGCGGAGGACCGGTACAAGGGTGCGCTGCTCGGCCGCCTGATCCGGGCCGATTGCGCCCTCCTGGCGGCGCACACGAATGCGGACGTGGTCGTGGACGGCGTATCGGACATCCTGGCTTCCCGCCTCGGCCTCCTGGACACGCGTCCGATCACGGCGGGAGTCGCTCCCGGCACCGGCATCGGGCGGGTGGGCCGGTTGCCGGAACGCACGTCGCTGGACCGGCTGGCCCGGCGACTGGCCGATCTGCTGCCGGCGACCGTGTCCGGCGTCCGGGTCTCGGGGGAGCGCGACGCCGTCGTGGAGACCGTGGCGCTGTGCGGAGGTGCGGGAGACTCACTCCTCGCGCATCCGTCCGTGGTCGCGGCGGATGTGTACATCACCGCCGACCTCCGGCACCACCCGGCCTCCGAGGCCCGCGAGCAGGCCGTGCACTCCGGCGGCACGCCGGCGTTGATCGACGTGTCGCACTGGGCCAGCGAGTCGCTCTGGCTCGAACCCGCCGCCGAGCAGCTCCGGGCGGCGCTCCCCGGAATCACGGTCACCTGCAGTGATCTGCGCACAGATCCGTGGGACTTCGTCATCGTGCAGTAACCTGCCGATGGATGCGGTTCCACCCCCACGCCCGCTCAAGCTCAATACTCGTAAAGGTCAGGACATCGTGAAGGCATCTCCAGTTGAACAGAAGGAGCTTCTCCGGCTTCAGGCCCTCGACATCAGGCTCCAGCAGGTCGAGCACCAGACGAAGGCCCTGCCGGAGCTTGCACGGCTCCGGGAACTCGGCGCGCAGGCCGACACGATCCGGATGACTCTGAGCACCCGCTCGGGCGAGGTCGAAGACGTCCGGCTCGAACTGAACCGGATCGAGTCCGATGTCGACGTGGTCGAGAAGCGCATAGCCAGGGACGCCGACCGGGTGCAGCACACGTCTTCGGTGAAAGACGTCCAGGCACTGGAGACCGAGCTCGCCGCGCTCCGTAAGCGGCTTCTGGCGCTCGAGGAGATCGAGATCGCGGTCATGGAACGCCTCGAAGAGCGTGAGGGCGCCGCTGCCGCAGTCGAGGCCGAGCGCGATGCCATCCTGGGCCGGATGCGCGACGCCGAAGTGGCGCGGGACCTCAGCCTTGCTGACCTGAACCGGCAGCTCGGCGAGCTGCGTCGCGACCGGGCAGCCATCGCCGGCGGCGTCACCGAATACCTCGCCGCGCTCTACCAGAAGCGCTTCGTGGCCGGGCGCGGGAACGCCGCGGCCCTGCTCCGGGCCCGCACCTGCAGCGGGTGCACGATGACGCTGACCGGCAGCGACCTGGATGCCGTGCGGTCCGCACCGGCCGACGACGTGCTCTTCTGCCCGGACTGCGGCGCGATTCTGGTGCGCACGGAGGAATCGGGTATCTAGGTGGAGTGAGGCTCCGCCCGCGGCCTGTATTCTGGACAGTGGAATGGGTCGGCAAGACGGTCGCGTCATCCGCTTCCCTTCGGGGGTGCGGGTGCCGAGGAACGTCCGGGCTCCACAGAGCAGGATGGTGGGTAACACCCACCCGGGGCAACCCGCGAGACAGTGCCACAGAAAGTAGACCGCCGCCGGCCTCGGCCGGAGGTAAGGGTGAAACGGTGGTGTAAGAGACCACCAGAGGCCAGGGTGACCTGGTCGGCTAGGTAAACCTCGTCCGGAGCAAGGTCAGACAGGAAACGCCAAGGCGGCTCGCCGAGTTTCCGGGTAGACCGCTGGAGGGCTGCGGCAACGTAGTCCCGAGATAGATGGCCGTCCAAGGTGCTTCGCGCACCGGGACAGAACCCGGCGTAACAGCCGGCCCATTCCTTCACTCACGACGGTTCGCGACGGTCAGGTGGCCATTGGTCCGTCCGGACCGGGCGGTTCTCCGCCGCGGCCGCGACCGCCTCCTCGACTCGTCTGGCACGCGTCGCCGGCCGTTTGGCGCTGGCAACCCAGTACAAGATCTGCTTGCGCGTCGACGGAGCAAGAGCAGCGAGCGAGCTGCTGGCCTCCTCATTCGCGGCAAGTGCCTGTGCGAGGTCGGGCGGTACGATGAGCGCCTCCACCTCGTATAGGAGGGTCCACGACCCGTTGACGGCGCTCACTGAAATTCCCCAGTTCTGCTCACTGAAATTCCCCACTCCGGGTCGCTTCCGCACATAGAAGCGGGCCTTCCTCGATGCTGATGGTC
>NZ_SOGU01000036.1:0-56879 GCF_004403275.1 Cryobacterium sp. TMT4-10 | reverse complement strand
GATAAAACAGGGCTGGTTCGATCACCGGATGCTCGACAGCACCGGGTGGCAGATCCGGATGGTCCGGGGCTCGCCCGAGGTGATGGCACCACCCTGGCTCGAGAGCGGCCCGCGTCGATGGCGAAAGACCACGAAATCGCGAATCCAGATGGCCGACGCCATCGAACATAAGAACATCACCCGCGACGACCAGTAGCCTTGGATCATGACACGGCGCGAGAGTGAACCCCTGTACACGACGGCGATCACGGCCGGCCGGGCCGTTTTCGGCCTGCTGCGCCTGAAGCCGTCCGTCACGGGCCTGAAGAACCTGCCGGACACCGGGGGAGCCGTGCTGGCGATCACCCACTTCGGCTACATGGACTTCGCCCTGGTCGAGTGGATGCTGTGGCACAAGAACCGGCGTCACATCCGTTTCATGGCCAAAAAGGGCGCGTTCGACCAGAAGCTCGTCGGGGTGCTGCTACGCGGAATGCGGCACATCTCGGTCGATATGAAGGCGGGTGCGGAAGCCTACGGCCAGGCCGTGAAGGCGCTGAAGGAGGGAGAACTGCTCGGAGTGTTTCCGGAGGGCGGCGTGAACGCGTCCTTCACCGTGCGGGAACTCAAGAGCGGCGCCGTCCGGATGGCCGCCGAGGCCGGAGTCCCGATCATCCCGATCGCCGTCTGGGGCGGCCACCGCCTGCTCACCAAGAATCACAAGCCATCGCTGCGCGAGGCATCCGGCGTTCCGGTCAGCTTCGCCGTCGGTGAGGCGTTCACGGTCGCCGAATTATCGGCGGCTGCGGGGGAGGACGCCCAATCGTTGACGCAGGCGCTCCACGGCACCCTCCAGGGTCTCGTCGACGGACTGCAGGCCGCCTACCCGGTCGACGGTGCGGGGCAATGGTGGCAGCCGCGGCACCTCGGGGGCACCGCGCCCACGCCCGAGGTGGCCGCCGTGGCCGAGGCCGAACGCCGCCGCCTGAGGGACGCGAAGGCCCAGGCCGGGTCGAGTAAGACCAGTCGGGGCTAGACCCGTCGGGGCTGGACATCGGCCCCCGGCACGCGGTAGGTGCGCTCGTGATAGAGCAGGGCCTGGTCGTTCTCGCCCATGCCGCCGGACTCGATCTTCACGACCACCACGGCGCTGTTGTGCACCAGGACGCGCTCGATGATCCGGCCCACCATCCATGAGGTGACGTCCTTCAGCACGGGCAGGCCGTGCGGTCCGGGTTGCCAGTGGTCGCCGTCGAAGCGTTTGTCGGCCGGACCGGACATCACCTCGGCGACGCCGCGGTTGCGCGCCCCGAGAATGTGGATGACGACCCGGTCGCTCTCGGCGATCGCAGGCCAGGTGCTGGCCGACCGGGCCATGTTGAAGGTGGCCAGGGGCGGGACCGACGAGAGGGAGGCCAGTGATGTGGCCGTGAACCCCACCGGGGTGCCGTCGGGCCGCAACGCGGTGACCACGGCGACGCCGGCGGCGTGACGCCGGAAGGCGTGCTTGAACGCGGCCAGGTCCAGCGGCGCATTGGGGTCCTCGGCCAGGGGAACGGCGGCTGGCACCGCTGGCACGGCGGCTGGCACGGCGGCTGGTGCGGCGGCGTTCTGGGGCGTTTTGGTGTCGTTCATCTCAGTGACTCAATCTCCTCGGCGTTCAGACTATTCCCGGTGGGCGGGAGTTGATCGCTAGGCTGGAAGGCGATGATCCAGACTATTGACCTCAGAGGGACCCGGCCCACTCCGGCGGAATTGCTTGCGGCCGTCCCGCGCGCGCTCACCGACGTGACCGCGGCAAGCGATATCGCAGCCGAACTGATCGACGATGTACGGGCCAGGGGCGAGGATGCCCTCCTCGGCCAGGCGGAACGTCTCGACCGGGTGCGACCGGCCCACGTGCGGGTCCCCGCCTCCCACGTCGCCGAGGCGCTGGCCGGGCTGGAGCCCGCCGTGCGCACGGCCATCGAGGAGACCATCCGCCGGGTGCGCATCGCCAGCGCGGCCCAGGTCCCGCCGACCGTGACCACCACCATTGCCGACGGCGCCACCATCGTGCAGCGCTGGCAGCCGGTCAACCGGGTCGGCCTGTATGTGCCGGGCGGCAAGGCCGTCTACCCGTCCAGCGTCGTGATGAACGTGGTGCCCGCCCAGATCGCCGGCGTGTCCTCGATCGCGCTGGCCTCACCGCCGCAGAGCCACTTCGACGGCCGCGTGCACCCCACCATCCTCGCGGTCGCCGGTTTGCTCGGCATCGACGAGATCTACGCCATGGGCGGAGCCGGCGCCATCGGCGCATTCGCCTACGGCGTTCCCGGCCTCGGGCTCGACCCGGTGCAGCTCGTCACCGGACCCGGCAACGTGTACGTGGCCGCCGCGAAGCGCCTCGTCCGCGGGGTGACCGGCATCGATTCCGAGGCCGGCCCCACCGACATCCTCGTCATTGCGGATGCCTCCGCCGACCCGCGACTCGTCGCGGCAGACCTGGTCAGCCAGGCCGAGCACGACGAACTGGCCGCAGCCATGCTCGTCACCGACTCGGCCGTGCTCGCGGACGCCGTCGCCGAGCACCTCGTCGGGCTGATGGAGACCACCACCCACAGTGCCCGCGTCACCGCGTCGCTGAACGGGCGGCAGTCCGGGATCGTGCTCGTGGACGACGTGGCCGCGGCGGCCGCGTTCAGCAACGCCTTCGGACCGGAACACCTCGAGATCCAGACCCGGGACCCGGAAGCCGTCCTCGCCCTGATCGAGAACGCCGGCGCCATCTTCCTCGGCCCGCACTCCCCGGTCAGCCTCGGCGACTACGCGGCCGGCTCGAACCACGTGCTGCCCACGGGCGGGCAGGCCCGGTTCTCCTCCGGGCTCGGCGCCTACACCTTCCTCCGCCCGCAGCAGGTGGTCACGTACACCCGGGAGGCCCTGCGCGAGGTCGCCGGGCACATCGCGGCCCTGTCCGCCGCCGAGGCACTGCCGGCCCACGGGGACGCCGTCACCGCGCGTTTCGCCACCGCGCAATTCGGCACCGAGTAGGCTGGCAGCACAATGTTCTGCCCGTTCTGTCGCCACCCCGACTCCCGAGTCATCGACTCGCGCACGAGCGACGACGGACTCTCGATCCGCAGGCGCCGGCAGTGCCCGGAGTGCGGCCGCCGGTTCAGCACCACCGAGACGGCCAGCCTGAACATCGTCAAGCGCAGCGGGGTGGTCGAACCGTTCAGCCGGGACAAGATCGTCGCCGGCGTGCGCAAGGCCTGCCAGGGCCGCCCGGTGACCGATTCCGACCTGGCCATGCTGGCCCAGCGGGTCGAGGAGACCATCCGTCAGACGGGCTCGTCGCAGGTCGACGCGAACGACGTCGGCCTGGCGATCCTGCTCCCGCTGCGCGAACTCGACGAGGTGGCCTACCTGCGCTTCGCCAGCGTCTACCAGGCCTTCGACTCGCTCGAGGATTTCGAGGCCGCCATCTCCCAGCTCCGCATCGAGCACGGCGTCACCGCCGCAGCCCCGGCGGCCGCTGCCGGCCCGACCGAGCCCTAGAACCGAACCGCAGAACCGAACCTTAGAGGTCCCGTGTACCCGCTCGTCTTCTCGCTCTTCTTTGCCCGGCTCGACCCCGAACGCGCGCACCACCTGGCCTTCTCGGTGATCCGGGCCGTGCCCGCGCTGGGCTTCGGCCGCCTCGTGCACCGCTTCACCCGGCCCCGGACGGACCTCGGCGTCGACACCCTCGGGCTGCATTTCGCGTCGCCGTTCGGCCTCGCCGCCGGATTCGACAAAGACGGAAAGGCCGTCATCGGGCTCGGTCAGCTCGGCTTCGGCCATGTGGAGGTCGGCACGATCACGGCCGTCCCGCAGCCCGGAAACCCGACGCCGCGACTGTTCCGCCTGATCCCCGACCGTGCGGTGATCAACCGGATGGGGTTCAACAACGACGGCGCCCGCGCGGCCCGCGTACGCCTGTCCCGGGTGCGCGCCGTGCGTGGACGCCCGGTCCTCGGCATCAACATCGGCAAGAGCCGGGTCACGCCGGTGGAGGACGCCACGGCCGACTACCTGGCCAGTGCCGCCCTGCTGGCGCCCCTGGCCGACTACCTCGTGGTCAACGTCAGTTCGCCCAACACTCCCGGCCTGCGCGGTCTGCAGGAACTCGACCAGCTCGCCCCGCTGCTGCGCGCGGTCAAAGCCGAGGCCGGTGCCACCCCGCTGCTGGTCAAGATCGCCCCCGACCTCAGCGACGACGAGGTCACCCGCATCGCCGAACTGTCCGTGTCGCTTGGCCTCGACGGCATCATCGCCACCAACACCACGCTGTCCCGGGACGGGCTGAAAACGGATGCGGCCGTCGTCCTGGCCGCCGGCGCCGGCGGCCTCTCCGGCGCGCCGCTGCACGCCCGGTCCCTGGCCGTGCTCCGCCTGATCCGGGCGTCGGTGCCGGCCAGCCTCTGCGTGATCTCCGTCGGGGGCGTGGAAACGGCCGAACAGGTCGCCGAACGGCTCGCTGCCGGGGCCACCCTCGTGCAGGGGTACACCGGTTTCCTCTACCGCGGGCCGCTCTGGGCGCGCCAGATCAACCGGGGGCTGGATCGTATCCTGGCGGCCTGACGTCCGTTCCGAGGCCATCCAGGGTCCACGGGCGGGACCGGCTAGAGCAGGCCGCGCTCCGCGAGCTGGCGAGCCAGGCTCGCGCCGTCCGGGCCGTAGACCCAGCGCGGGTCGTGCGGCTCCTCCACGGTGTCTGTGACGACTTTGGCAGCCTTGGCCGGGCGTCCGGCCAGTACGGCCTCACCCGGCGACAGCTGGCGGATCGCGACCGTCTCCACGCTGCCGGGGAAGTCCCGCTGGAACTCGCCGTAGATGGCCTCATCGTGCTGGCCGTCGTCGCCGATCAGAATCCAGCGGATCTCCGGGAACTCCTGGGCCAGGCGCCGCAGATTCGCCCGCTTGTGATCCTGACCGCTGCGGAACCAGCGGTCGTGGGTCGGGCCCCAGTCGGTGAGGAGGAGCGCCCCGGAGGGGTACAGGTTGCGAGACAGGAATCGGGTCAGCGTCGGAGCGACGTTCCAGGCGCCGGTCGAGAGGTAGATCATCGGGGCGCCCTCCGCGGTGGCGGCCAGCCGGTCCAGCAGAACCGCCATGCCCGGGGTCGGAACGCGGGCATGCTCGTCGAGCACGAAGGTGTTCCAGGCGGCGAGCAGCGGCCGGGGGAGGGTGGTGACCATGACCGTGTCGTCGATATCGGAGATGATGCCGTGGCTCACGGAGGGCGCAACGATGAAGATGGGGGCGTCGACCGGCTGGAACGCGTCATCCGTGTGCAGCTGGGCCACGTGCCAGCCGGGCGTGAGCTTCACCTGGACGACCGTGTCGACCACGCCGCCGCGGTCGGCGCGCACGCGATGGGTGCTGCCGTTGATCTCGATGGTCACGGTCACGTCGTTGACCGGCACGCTGGTGAAACTGCGCCAGCCACGAATGCCCGCGTCCCGCCGCTCGGCCCGCCAACGATGGTGAACCGTTCTGGCCGGCTTCTCCGGCTTTTCCGGCTTGGCCAGGAGCACGCGGCAGAGGATGCGCACCCACTCGGTCGAGCCGTAGCCGGCATAGGGGATGACGGTCGGCAGGTAGCCGCGTTTGCGGGCCGAGCGTTCCCGCTTGAAATGCAGCCAATCCTCGACGCGGGCCGCGCGATGCATCATCTTCGCGGGTGCGCCCGTGGGCAGGATTCGAGGAGACGTCGACACAGTCCCTAGTCTCGCACGCGCCGGCCGCGGTCAAACCCGCGCCCGCGGCGGAAACCGCATCGGCAGCGCGCGGCGGCATCCGTGGAAAAAACGCGGGTTTCTCACATTCACCGGCGGGGCGCGCCGTTCCTGGCATCCGGAGCGTGTTTTGCACCGTAGGCTGATGACTTATCTTTCAAGGAGGACAAGTGTCACTCAGTGACCTTTTCGGTGGGGATCCTTTCGTACCGGGCCAGACGGTTCGGACCGAGCCAATTCAGCAGCGCAGCACGGCACGCCTGTCCGGCCTGCTCGACGCCGCTGCCGTCGTCGTCGACGAGGTGGGCTTCGACCGCATCACCACGGCGATGGTGGCCGAGCGCGCCGGGGCGTCGATCGGTACCGTGTACCGCTACTACCCCGACCGGGTGGCCGTGCTGCAGGCGCTGCGGGAGCGAGCGGTGCAGCGGTACCGGCAGCGGGTGGCGGATGAGCTCAAGCAGAGCTCCCCGCAGACCTGGTGGGACGCCGTCGACTGCTCCATCACGGCCTTCGTCGACCTGTATCGTTCCGAGCCGGGTTTTCGCATCATGCACTTCTCGGACCGTGAACTGTCCCCGATCACCGCCGATCTCGACTCCGGATTCTTCGCCCGGCAGCTGGCCGTGGTCCTCGCGGAGGAGTTCGGCCTCGCTGGCGGCGCCGAGCTGACTTTCCGCCTCGAAGTTGCGGTCGAGATGGCCGATTCGATCCTGTCCCGCGCGTTCCGGGCGAACCCCCAGGGCGACGAGCGTTTCATCGCGGAATGCCGACGTGTCATGCAGGATTACCTCCTCGGCTACTACGGGCCGGGCACCGCCTAGAAAGCGACTTCCATGATCGAGTTCCGCTCGGTGAGCAAACAGTTCCCGGACGGCACCCTGGCCGTTGAGGACTTCAGCCTGACCCTCCCGTCACACCAGACGACGGTGCTGGTCGGGTCGTCGGGTTCCGGCAAGACCACCCTGTTGCGCATGATCAACCGGATGGTCGACCCGTCGTCCGGCGCGATCGAGATCGACGGCGTCGGCATCCACACCCTCGAGCCCGTGCAGCTCCGCCGCCGCATCGGCTATGTGATGCAGAATTCCGGCCTGCTGCCGCACCGCACCGTGATCGACAATGTGGCCACCGTGCCCCTCCTGCGCGGGACGCCGAAGAAGAATGCCAGGCAGGACGCCCTGGCCCTGCTCGACACCGTCGGCCTGGACCGCTCCCTCGCGGACCGGTACCCGAGCCAGCTGTCCGGCGGACAGCAGCAGAGGGTGGGCGTCGCCCGTGGACTCGCGGTCAACCCCAACATCCTGCTGATGGACGAGCCTTTCGGGGCCGTCGACCCGATCGTTCGGGCGGAGCTGCAGCAGGAACTGATCCGGCTGCAGAGCGAGCTCGGAAAGACCGTCGTTTTCGTCACGCACGACATCGAGGAGGCGTTTCTCCTGGGCGACCAGGTCGTGATCCTGCGCGAGGGCGGCCGGATCGCGCAGATTGGCTCGCCGGCCGAGATCCTGGCCAACCCGGCCGACGATTTCGTGGCCAGCTTCGTCGGAGCCGACCGCGGCAAGCGCGCCCTGCATCTGGAGCGCCGGGGCGACGGTGACGTCCTCGTTGACAGCGAGGGGCGTCTGGCCGGAGTACTAGTGCCCGGCGGCCGGCCCCACGAGACAAAGGCCGGCCCGTTCCCGGGGCCGGGTGCTCCGGCGCAGGGTGGGGAGCCGCAGTGACCTGGATCTGGTCGAATCTGGACCTCATCTGGGATCGCACCCTCGATCACCTCGTCCTCAGCGTGCCGCCGATCGTCTTCAGCTTCCTGATCGCGCTGCCGCTCGGCTGGCTCGCGAACCGGTACCGGCTCAGCCGGGGCGTCATCCTGACCGTCAGCGGGCTACTCTACGCCATCCCGTCCCTGCCGCTCTTCTTCGTGCTCCCGGCCATCGTGGGCACCAGCCTCCGATCGCCCCTGAACCTGGTCATCGCCCTGACCCTCTACGGCGTGGCGCTGATGGTGCGCGTGGTGGCCGACGGCCTGGCATCCGTGGACGCGGACGTGCGCCAGTCGGCCGTCGCGCTCGGCTACTCCGGCTGGAGCATCTTCTGGCAGGTGGAACTGCCGCTCTCCGGCCCCGTTCTCCTCGCCGGCCTCCGGGTCGTGGCGGTCAGCACGGTCAGCCTCGCCACGGTGGGGGCTGTGATCGGCGCCCAGAGCCTCGGCAGTCTCTTCACGGATGGCTTCCAGCGCGGCATCGAGGCCGAAATCATCGCCGGCATTGTGGCGACCGTGCTGGTCGCGCTCCTGCTCGACGGGGCGCTCGTCGTTCTCGGCCGGGTCGCCCTGCCGTGGACGCGCCCGGCCGGCTCGAACGGGGCCGCCGCGCGCGAGGCCCGGATCGTCGAGGTCACCACATGAACCTCTTTGTCGACGCACTGAACTGGATCCTCGACCCGGCCAACTACACCGGGCCGGGCGGCATCTCCGTGCGCCTGGTCGAGCACCTCGGCTTCACCGTCGTGGCGCTGCTGATGGCCTCCGCCATCGCCATCCCGTGCGGGTTCGTCATCGGCCACACCGGCCGTGGCCGCGGCCTGGCCGTGGCCACGTCCGGCGGGCTCAGGGCCATCCCGACCCTCGGGCTGCTCACCCTGGTGGCGCTCTGGATCGGGATCGGGCTCGGCGCCCCGTACGTGGCGCTCACCGTGCTGGCGATCCCGCCGATCCTCGCGGGCGCCTACACGGGCTTCGAAGCGATCGACCGGGCCGTCATCGACTCCGCGCGGTCCGTGGGCATGTCCGAGGCCCAGATCGTGCGCACGGTCGAGATCCCGCTGGGCCTGCCGCTGCTGATCGCCGGGTTGCGGTCCGCCACCCTCCAGGTCGTCGCCACAGCGACCCTGGCCGCGTATGTGGCGGATTTCGGACTCGGCCGGTTCCTGTTCGCCGGCCTCAAGACGAGAGACTATGGGGAGATGCTCGGCGGATCCATCCTCGTCATCCTGCTCGCTTTCGCGCTCGAGGGAATATTCACCGTTGTGCAGAGACTTGTCGTCCCTAGAGGTGTTGCGTCCGGACGCCTCCCAGTCGACCGGGCCAGGTCAGCCAGACCCAGCCCGGGGATGGAACCCGCCATCACGGAAGGAAACCACTAATGTTCACAGTGAATAAAGGCCGGCTCGCGGCAGTCGCCGCGGTCGCGGTTGGGGCCGTCGTAGCCCTTGCAGGGTGTGCGTCCGGTGACCCGCTGGACTCCGGAAGTTCCGGCTCCGGTGATTCCGGGACCCTGGTCGTCGGTTCCCAGGACTACTACTCCAACGAAATCGTCGCCGAAATCTATGCCCAGGCGCTCGAGGCGAACGGCGTGACGGTCGACCGCCAGTTCAAAATCGGCCAGCGCGAGGTCTACCTGCCCGAGATCAAGGGCGGGGCCATCGACGTCTTCCCCGAATACACCGGAAGCCTGCTGCAGGCTCTCGACTCGAAGGCCGCCGGCGGCACCGCCGCCGAGACCTACGCCGAACTGCAGGATGCGCTACCGAAGGGCCTGAGCGTGCTGGACATGGCGGCCGCGACGGACCAGAACTCCTGGACCGTGACGCAGGCCTTCGCCGACAAGTACAAGCTGACGGACATCGCGTCGCTCAAGAACGTGACCGAGCCGATCACGGTGGGCGGCAACTCCGAGCTGGAGACCCGGCCCTACGGGCCGACGGCGCTCAAGGAGAAGTACGGCATCGAGACCGCCGGGTTCAAGCCGGTCGAGGATGGCGGCGGCCCGCTCACCGTCAAGGCCCTGGTCGACAACGACATCCAGCTGGCTAACATCTACACGGCCAGCCCCAACATCAAGTCGGACAACCTCGTGGCCCTGCAAGACCCCGACGGGCTGTTCTTCCCGGACAACGTCGTGCCCGTCGTGTCCAAGAAGGTCGACGACAGGGCCGCCGCGGTGCTGAACAAGGTCAGTGCCGCCCTGAGCGCCGAAGACCTGGTCAGCCTCAACTCCGAGAGCGTGAACGACCAGCTCTCGGCCGAGAAGATCGCGGCCGCCTGGCTCAAGCAGGCGAACCTCTTCTAGGCATCCCTCACCAATTCGACGGAGATTCTGCGCCCACGGGCCGGTTTTCGGCCCAAAACGGTCCGGAAGCCGAGAATCTCCGTCGAATTGGTTCGCGCGGCGGTCAGGCAGCGACGCTCAGGCAGCGAAGATGAGCAGCGTCGGCAGCACCAGGAGCGACGCCGAACACGCCACTGCGGCCACGACGACGGGGAGCGGCAGGGCCGGCGGAGGCGTGAGCAGCCGGCGCACCCGCGGGGTGACGAGGTCGAACGGATGGTCGGGGCCGCCGCCCGGGACGACGTCCCCGCCCAGCGGGTCCACCTGGTGCGCCGACCCGACCAGCGCGATGGCGGTCGCCAGCGTGCGGTCGGGCACCACGCGCCTGGCCCGGTCGTCGGCGAGCATCTCCACCAGCAGGGCGACCGCGTTCTCGGCGCGATTGGCGATGGGAAACCACGGCAGGGAGCTGTGCCAGGACTTGAACGCGAGCAGCACGAGATGGTGCTGCTGCAGCAGGTGGGCGCGCTCATGCTCGATCACCCCGCGCAACTGGTCCTCGTCGAGCAGCCGGAGCAGGCCCATCGACAGGACGGTCGCCGACCGGGCCGCGCCGGGCAGGCAGTAGGCCACGGGCGCGTCATGGTCGATGACGTGCATCCCCGGTCTGTCCGGCACCGGATGGCTGAGCAGACCGATCAGATGATGGTGCCGCCGGTGCTGCCGTTCCGCGCGAAAGAAGGTCGCCGCGAGGTTCAGCAGCAGGTGACCGCCGAGGATCAGGGCCCCGCACAGCATCAGCACCGACGTGAGCGTCGTGCCGGCCGGAAGGGTACCGGCCCCGAGATGCCCGGCCAGCGAACGGATGCCGCCCGGCAGGTCGCTGCCGAAGGGGAGGAGCCCGAAGGCGAGGAGCGAGCCGATCATGGACAGGCCGCCGGCCAGGGCGATGGACTGCCACAGCGTCAGGGCGAGAACGGGGGAGCCCACCGGCCAGCGCGCACCGGCCAGGAGGATCGGGATCGGGCCGGCGAGGGCGACGGCCACGACCATCAGGCCTATCGCGGTGACGAGCACGCGGATCCCGGCTGCACGCGACTCACTCGCGGCGGATGGTGCTGGTGCTGGTGCTGGTGCTGGTGCTGGTGCTGCTGGTGCTCGCGCTGCTGGTGTTCGTCGCGGGGGTGCTCGTTCTGATGGTGCCGAGGAGGTGCCGCAGCGCCTCGGCCTCCGCGGGGCTGACGTTGCCGATGAACCGGGCCAGGGCCGCCTGGCGGTCGGGAGCCGACCCGAGCACCTCGTGCATCAACTCGGCGGTGTGTTCGGCCCGGGTCGTGACCGCCCGGTACCGGTGCGGGCGCGCGTCCCGGTCGCGGGTCACGAAGCCCTTCGTTTCCAGCCGGGACAGCACGGTCAGCACCGTCGTGGTGGCCAGGGGCTTCTTGCTGGCCGCCACGGCCGCCGGGGTGAGCAGCCGGTCGCGCAGGTCCGTGGCGGGCAGGGACTCCCCGGAGTCCCAGAGCACATCCATCAGCAGTCTCTCGAGCACGCCCAAATTCCCCATAAGGGGGAGTGTAACAAGGATGAATACCGCAGTTCTACGGCGGGTAGAAGGGTAATGTCTTCTACGTATTGTAGAAACCGAAGTCGCTGGAGGGCGCATGAACGAGTGGCTGGATCCCTTACTCCTGTCGAGATGGCAGTTCGGTCTGACCACCGTCTACCATTTCCTGTTCGTCCCGCTGACGATCGGCCTCGCGCTGACCGTGGCGATCTTCCAGTCCGCCTGGGTGCGCACGGACAAGGCCAAGTACCTGCAGCTCACCCACTTCTTCGGCAAGATCTTCCTGATCAACTTCGCCATGGGCGTCGTCACCGGAATCGTGCAGGAATTCCAGTTCGGGATGAACTGGTCCGATTACTCCCGCTTCGTCGGTGACGTCTTCGGCGCCCCGCTCGCGTTCGAGGGGATCACCGCGTTCTTCCTTGAAGCCACCTTCATCGGGCTGTGGATCTTCGGCTGGGACAAGCTGCCGCGCGGCCTTCACCTGGCGACGATCTGGCTGACCGTCGCCGGCAGCATCGCCTCCGCCTACTTCATCCTGGCCGCGAACGCGTTCATGCAGAACCCGATCGCCTTCCGCATCAACGAGACGCGCGGGCGAGCGGAGCTGACGGATATCGGCGAGTTGCTGACGAATCCGATCGCCCTGGCCTCGTTCCCGCACACGATCTTCGCCTGCTTCATGGTGTCATCCGGCCTCGTCATCTCGGTGGCCGCCTGGCACCTGGCCCGCAAGCAGAACGAGGACACCATGCGTCCCGCTCTCAAATTCGGGATGTGGATGATGGTCATCTCCGGCGCGCTGACGACCTTCTTCGGCGACTCGCTGAGCCTGGCGATGACCGCGGCGCAGCCCATGAAGATGGCGGCCGCCGAGGCCATGTACAAGACGGCGACCGGGGCCAACGCCTCCTTCTCCATCTTCACCCTCGGCACCCCGGACGGTGTCAGCGAGCTGTTCTCCGTGCGCATCCCCTACCTCCTGTCATTCCTGTCGACGCACACCCTGGACGGCACCGTCGAGGGCATCGACAACCTGCAGGCGCAGTACGTGACCCTGTACGGCCCGGGCGATTACACGCCCACGATCTGGATCACCTACTGGGCGTTCCGCTGGATGATCGGTCTCGGCATCGCGCACATCCTGGTCGCCGTCGTCGGGCTCTGGCTGACCCGCAACGGGCGCACCCCGAAGGCCGCGTGGATCTGGAAGGTCGCCATCTGGAGCTTCCCGTTCTCGCTGCTCGCCATGAGCGTCGGCTGGGTCTTCACCGAGATGGGCCGCCAGCCCTGGCTCGTGTTCGGGCTGCTGCGCACCCAGGACGGGGTGTCGCCCAATGTCAGCGGTCTCGAGATCCTGATCTCGCTGGTCGCGTTCACACTGATCTACGGCATCCTCGCCGTCGTCGAATTCAAACTGATCCTCCAGGCTGTGAAGAAGGGACCCGCCCCCGCGCCGGTTCCCGACCCGGTTTCGGGCCAGGTCAAGCCACAGGTCACGGTGTACTAGGAGCTCATGATGGAACTCAACATTCTCTGGTTCTGGATCATCGCCGCGATGTTCATCGGCTACTTCGTGCTCGACGGCTTCGACTTCGGCGTCGGGATGTCCCTGCCCTTCCTCGGCAAGGACGACCTCGACCGTCGCGTCATCATCAACACCATCGGCCCGGTCTGGGACCTGAACGAAACCTGGGTCATCGTCGCCGGGGCCTCGCTCTTCGCGGCATTCCCGGAATGGTACGCGACGATGTTCAGCGGGTTCTACCTGGCCCTGCTCGTGATCCTGCTCGCGCTGATCGTGCGCGGCGTGTCGTTCGAATACCGCCACCAGCGGCCCGAATCCGTATGGAAGGCGCGCTTCGACCTCATGATCGTCGTGGGGTCCGCGGTCCCCGCCCTGCTCTGGGGCGTGGCCTTCGCCAACGTCGTCCAGGGCGTGCAGCTGGATGCCGGGCACAACTACATCGGCACCTTCTTCGACCTGCTGAACCCGTACGCCCTGCTCGGCGGGCTGACCACGCTCCTGCTCTTCTTCGCCCACGGCGTGGTGTTCATCTCCCTGAAGACGGAGGGCGACATCCGTCAGCGGGCCCAGAAGCTGGCCGTGAAGGCCGGCCTCGTGACGATCCTGGTCGCCGCGTCCTTCCTGCTCTGGACCACGCTGGTCTTCGGCAGCGTCGCGACGGCCGTCTTCGCGGGCGTCGCGGCGGCCGCGCTGATCGCGTCGTTCCTCGCAAATCTGCGCGGGTCGGAGGGCTGGGCGTTCACGCTGATGGCGGCGACGATCGCCTTCGCCGTGCTGACGCTCTTCGCCTCCCTGTTCCCCGACGTGATGCCGGCGAGCAACGACGCGGCCAACAGCCTGACCATCGACAACGCCTCGTCGACGCCGTACACACTCCAGGTGATGAGCTGGACGGCCCTGTTCGCGATGCCGGTCATCCTGCTCTACCAGGGCTGGACCTACTGGGTGCTGCGCAAGCGGGTCAGCCGGAAGACCGTGACGGCGGCGGTAGACTCCGCCGTCCACTGAGTCCGCCCTTCGCTGAGTCCGCCGCACATTGAATCCGCCGTAAACTGAAACGGATGCGCCCTCTCGATCCCCGGCTTCTCCGCTACGCGACCGCCGCCCGGTGGTTCCTGGCAGCCGGAGCCGTGCTCGGGCTGGCGCAGACCGTCACGGTGATCGCGTTCTCCTGGCTGCTCAGCCAGAGCATCACGCTCGCGGTGGCCGGCGCGCAGAGGAGCGAACTGGCCGGCACGATCGGCGCCCTCGCCGGCGTCGTCGTCGTGCGCGCGGTGCTGGTCTGGCTGCTCGAGGTCGCCGCCACCCGCGGGGCGGCCTCGGTCAAGAGCCAGCTGCGGCGCCAGGTGCTCGACCGGCTCGCCGAACGGGGCCCCGACTGGCTGGCCGGCCGGCAGAGCGCGAGCGTGGCCACCCTGGTGACGCAGGGCCTTGACGCGCTGGAAAACTACTTCGCCCGTTACCTGCCCCAGCTGCTGCTCGCCGGCATCGCCACGCCCCTGCTGATCCTGGTCATGCTCTGGCAGGACCTGCCCAGCGGGATCACCGTGATCGTGGTGCTGCCGTTCATCCCGGTCTTCATGATTCTGATCGGCCAGGCCACCCTGGCCGTACAGCGTCAGCAATGGGACTCCCTGCACCGACTGTCCACCGGGTTCCTCGACCTGGTCGGGGGCCTCGGCACACTGAAGATCTACGGCCGGCAGGCCCGCCAGTTCGAGCGGGTGCGCACCATCACCGACGACTACCGCACGCGCACCATGAAGGTGCTGCGGGTCTCCTTCCTCAGCGGCTTCGTGCTGGAACTGGCGGCCAGCCTGTCGGTGGCCCTCGTCGCCGTGTCGATCGGCCTGCGTCTGGTGGATGGCAGCCTCTCCCTCGGGGTCGGGCTCTTCGTGCTGCTGCTGGCCCCGGAGGCGTTCCTGCCCGTGCGCCAGGTCGGCGCCCAGTTCCACGCCGCGGCCGACGGGCTCGCGGCCTCCGAAGAGGTCTTCGCCCTCCTCGACGAGGGCCGGCCGGACTCCGCGCCGGTCCCGGCCCCGGTCTCCGCGTCCGTCCCGGTCCCGTCGCCGAGCCCGGTGCTGCCGAAGCCGGGCGGCCCGCTCCGGTTCGAACAGGTCACGATCCGGCGGGGCACGGATGCCACGGTGTCCGATTTCAGCGCCGTCTTCCGCCCGGGGCAGCTGGCCGTGGTCGTCGGCCCGAGCGGAGCCGGAAAATCCACCCTGGTGGCGGCCCTGCAGGGTTTCGTCCCGTTCGAGGGCCGCATCAGCCTCGGCGACCGCGCCCTGACCCCGGGCACCGGCCGGCCCCAGCTGGCCTGGGCCGGGCAGCGACCCGGACTCTTCCAGGGAACGATCGCCGACAATCTTGCCCTCGGCGACGCATCCGTCGACCCGGCCGCGGTGACGACCGCACTGGCCTGGGCCGGGGCGGCCGACCTGGCCCCGGACACGCTGCTCGGCGTCGCCGGGGCGGGGCTGTCCGGCGGGCAGTCCCAGCGGGTCGCCGCGGCGCGGGCGATCTACCGTGCCCGCACCCACGGCTGCTCCATCGTGGTGCTCGACGAACCCAGTTCGGCCCTCGACGCCGCGGCGGAGACGCTACTCGCCGCAGGGCTGCGCCGACTGGCCGACGAGGGGCGGATCGTGATCGTGGTCACCCACCGCCCCGCCCTGCGCGCCGCCGCCGACCAGATCGTGCAGCTGAGTGAGGTGGCCCATGTCTGAGCAAACCGTGCCCGAAGACACCGTGCCGGAAGACACCGTGCCGGAAAACACCGTGCCGGAAAACACCGTGCCGGAAAACACCGTGCCGGAAAACACCGTGCCTGAAAAACCCGCGCCGGAGACCTGTGGGTCTGGGAACGCGGACCCGTCGGCGGTGCGGACGGTGCTCCGGCTCGCCCAGCCGCGCGCGCGCCGGTTCGCCCCCGGCCTGGCCGCCGGCGTGGCGAGCGCGATCTTCGCGGTGGCCCTGCTGGCCTCCTCAGCCTGGCTGATCACCCGCGCCGCCGAACAGCCGCCGATCATGTTCCTCTCGATGGCCGTCGTCGGCGTGCGGGCCTTCGCCCTGGGCCGGTCCGCCTTCCGGTACCTGCAACGGCTGGCCAGCCACGACGCCGCCTTCCGCCAGCTCGCCGACCTGCGCCTGGGCGTGTTCGCCCGGCTCGTGCCCCTCGCCCCGGCCGGGCTCTCGAACACCGGCCGCGGGGACCTGCTCACCCGCCTCGTCCGCGACGTCGACGACCTGCAGGACCTGCCGTTGCGGGTCGTGCAGCCGCTCGCGACCGCCGGCATCCTCGCGGCCCTGAGCGTGTTCGGGGTCTGGCTGGTGCTCCCGGCGGCCGCCCTGACGCTGGCCCTGGCCCTCCTCCTCGCCGGCGTCGTCGCGACGCTTGCCTCCAGCGCCCTGTCCGCCCGGTCGGAGCGGGAACTCGCCCCCCTGCGTGGAGCCCTCGCGGGCGAGGTGCTCGAGGTCGTCGAGAACCTCGACGTGCTCACCGCCTTCGGCGCCCTCCCCGGGCGGCTGGACACCCTGGCGGCGGCCGACGACCGGTTGCGCCGGGCCTCCCTGCGTCGCTCACTGGGCGTGGGCGTGCAGGGCGCCGTGCTGTCCCTGTTCGCGGGCGCCGCGACCGTCGGGGCCCTGTGGGTCGGCATCCCGGAGCTCCTCAACTCCGGGCCCGACGGTGCGGGCCTGGTCACCGGGGCCGGCGCACTGACCGGGCCGGGCTTCGCCGTCGTCGTCCTCGTGCCGATGGCGGTCTTCGAGGTGTTCGGCCTGATCCCCCTGGCGCTCGGCGTGTGGCGGCAGGTGCGCTCCAGCGCCCGCCGGGTGACCTCGGCCGTCCCGGCGGAGGTCCCGCCGGAGATCCCACTCGATGCCTCGCTCGATGCGCTGCTGGACACCCCGCTCGACACCCCACCCGGCGTCGGCGTCACCGTGGGCGCGCGGCCGGTCCTCGAACTGGCCGGCCTGGGCGCGAGCTGGCCCGGCACGGATGCCCCGGCGCTCACCGACGTCACCCTGCGCCTGGCGCCCGGCGACCGGGTGCACCTCTTCGGCCCGAGCGGCGCCGGAAAGAGCACCCTCACCCTGGTCCTGGTGCGCTTCCTCGACTACACGGGCTCCTACCGGCTCGACGGCGTCGAGGCGCGCACGCTGCCCCAGGACGCGGTGCGGGCGCGCGTCGGACTGTGCGAGCAGCGCCCCTGGCTCTTCGACGACAGCATCCGTCAGAACCTGCTCTTCGCCCGCGACACCGCCACCGACGACGACCTTCTGGCCGTTCTCGGCCGGGTGGGCCTGGGCGCCTGGACCCGTCAGCGCGGCGGCCTCGACGCTCGGGTGGGGGAGCAGGGCGCCCTGGTCTCGGGCGGCCAGGCCCAGCGGATCGCGCTGGCCCGCGCACTGCTCGCGGATTTCCCGGTGCTCATCGTCGACGAACCGACCGCGAACGTCGACGAAGCCCAGGGCGAGCAGCTGGTCCGCGACATCCTGGAGACGGCCGCCGAAGACGGACGCGCCGTGCTGCTGATCTCGCACACCCCGGTGCCCGACGAGCTGATCACCGCGCGCGTCACCGTGCCCGGCCCGGCACGCCCGCGGCGATAGACGCGACGCTCGCGACAGCAGGCACCCGGAACCGGTCCCGTTACTCCTCGTGCAGGGTCGCCGGCCCGTCCGGCTGCTCCATGTGCCGGGCCTCCCGACGGTTCAACCACTTCTTGATCAGGAGCACGAGCAGCACGAAGGCCGCGATCGCGGCCACGAAGAGGTATCCGGCGAAGTGGAGCCGGTCGGCGAGCTCCCGGTAACCGTCGGCGGCGGCCCACCCGACCGAGACGTAGGCCAGCGACCACAGCACACAGGCCGGCACGGTCCACGCCATGAACGTGCGGTAGCGCATCGGGCTCATCCCCACGGTCAGCGGGATCAGGGAGTGCAGCACCGGCAGGAACCGGGACAGGAACACGGCGATCCCGCCGCGACGGGCCAGGTAGATCTCCGCCCGGGCCCAGTTGCGCTCGCCCAGACGGCGTCCGAGCCGGCTCAACCGGATCCACGGGCCGAAGTGCCGCCCCAGCGCGAACCCGATGCTCTCGCCGACCAGGGCGCCGACGATCACGGTGACGACCAGTCCCACGAACTCGACCGTGTTCCCCACCGCCGTGCTCGCGACGATCACGATGGAATCGCCCGGAACCACGAGTCCGACCAGCACGGATGTCTCCAGCACCATGCCGAGACCGGCCAGCAGGGTGCGCACGACCGGGTCGACACTGGCGACGGTGTCGAGGATCGAGCTGAGGATGTCGTTCACCCGGCCCAGCCTAGGCCGGATGCCGGATGCCGGATCCCGGAACCCGGCCCGGACCGGCCTGGCACGACGGCCGGGAACCGGGCACCTAGGCTGAGACCGTGACCGGGTCGATTCTTCGCGTTCCCCTGCCCGAGTGGCGGGATCCGGCGAGCGTTTTCCATGCCCTGTACCGCGACAGTCCCTACGCATTCTGGCTGGATGGCGGGGAGAGCTCCCGCACCGGACACAGCTATCTCGGTGCCGCCTCGCCCGCATCCCGCTTCGTGACGGCCTCGGTGCCGAATGCCACCGTGACGGTGGCCACCGCCGGGTGCACGGCGACGCCCGCGGAGATCCGGCCGAGCACCGTGTTCGAGTTCCTCCAGGAGGACCTCGCCCCGGCGCAGGACGATGGCGCCGACGACGGTGCCGGCGAGGACGACGACGCAGGCTTCCGGCTCGGCTGGGTGGGCTGGCTCGGCTACGAACTCGGTGCCCAGACCGTCGGCACGCCGGCGCACGATTCGCGCTATCCGGACGCCGCCCTGCTCGAGGTGCACCGCATGCTCGTGTTCGATCACGCTGCGGGCACCGTCACGGCGGTGGCCCGCCAGTGCCCCGGCGAACCAGTCGGCGCCGCCCGGGCATGGGCGGAACGGATGCCACGCACCCTCGCCGACCTGCCTGCCGGGGCATCCGTGGCCCCTGAACCGCTCCCGGGCGGGGCGGTGGCCCGCTGGCGGCACGACGACGACCGCTACGCGGAACTCGTGCACCGGTGCCAGACCTCGATCCGGGCGGGGGACGCCTATCAGCTCTGCCTCACCAATGAGATCCTGGTCGACGTCCGCCCCGACCCGGTGCGGGCCTACCTGCTGCTCCGCGCCGGCAGCCCCAGCCACCACGGCGGGCTCCTGCGCTTCGGCGACACCGCCCTGCTCAGCGCCTCGCCGGAACAGTTCCTCGCCGTGACCCCCGGCGGGCGGGTCACGACCAAACCGATCAAGGGCACCCGGCCCCGCTCCAGTCGGCCCGCGGAGGACCGGGCGCTCCGGGCGGAGCTCGAGGCCAGCGTCAAGGAACGCGCCGAGAACCTGATGATCGTCGACCTGATGCGCAACGATCTGGGCCGGATCGCCGAGGTCGGGTCGGTCAGCGTGCCGAGCCTGCTGGCGGTGGAGAGCTACGCCCATGTGCACCAGCTGGTCAGCACCGTCGAGGCGCGCCTCGCGCCCGGGGTCAGCGTCGTGGACGCCGTGGCCTCCTGCTTCCCCGCCGGATCCATGACGGGCGCACCCAAGATCAGCGCGATGACCCTCCTCGACGCCCTCGAGGACGGCCCGCGCGGCATCTATGCCGGCGCCTTCGGCTACCTCGGGCGGGACGGATCCGTGGACCTGGCCATGGTCATCCGCAGCATCGTGCTCGGCCCCACCGGGGCGTCCATCGGCACCGGCGGCGGCATCACGGCCCTGTCCGACGCCGGCGAGGAGATCGAGGAAACCCGGATCAAGGCGGCGGCGCTCCTGGCCGTCCTCGGCACCCGCCCGTCCGGGCCAGCAACGGGCCAGGGCCAGGTTTAGTAACCTAGACGTTGGACGACGCCTCCGGGCGGCCCTGTGCCTGCTGGCGCAATCCCCACTGCAACGAAGAGAGTCACGTGGCACACGAGTACGACCACACCCGCACCGGCCAGGGAAGCGACGAAGAAGTCTACGATTTCGCCGCCATCCAGGCGAAGTGGCAGCCGATCTGGGAGGAACTCGAGCCCTTCCGCACCAACGACCCGGGCGACACCCGCCCGCGCAAGTACGTTCTCGACATGTTCCCGTACCCGTCCGGCGACCTGCACATGGGGCACGCCGAGGTCTACGCGCTCGGCGACATCGTCGCTCGCTACTGGCGCCAGCAGGGCTTCAACGTGCTGCACCCCATCGGCTGGGACTCGTTCGGCCTGCCCGCCGAGAACGCGGCGATCAAGCGCGGCATCGACCCGCGCGGCTGGACCTACGACAACATCGCGCAGCAGAAGAAGAGCATGAAGCTCTACGCGGCATCCTTCGACTGGTCCCGTGAACTGCACACCAGCGACCCCGAGTACTACAAATGGAACCAGTGGCTGTTCCTGCAGCTGTACAAGAAGGGCCTCGCCTACCGCAAGGACAGCTGGGTCAACTGGGACCCGGTAGACCAGACCGTCCTCGCCAACGAGCAGGTCCTGGCCGACGGCACCTCCGAACGCAGCGGCGCCGTGGTGGTGAAGAAGAAGCTCACCCAGTGGTACTTCAAGATCACCGACTACGCCGACCGGCTGCTCGACGACCTGAACCAGCTCGAGGGCACCTGGCCGGCCAAGGTCCTGAACATGCAGCGCAACTGGATCGGCCGCTCCATCGGCGCCGACGTCGACTTCGTGATCGAGGGCCGTGAGGAGCGCGTCAGCGTGTTCACGACCCGCCCGGACACCCTCTTCGGGGCGACCTTCATGGTGGTCGCCCCCGACGCCGACCTCGCCGCCGAGCTGGTCGCGGATGCCTCGCCGGCCGTCCGGGAACGGTTCCAGGAATACCTGGTGCAGGTCCAGAACAGCACCGAGATCGAACGCCAGGCCACCGACCGGGAGAAGACCGGAGTCTTCCTCGAGCGGTACGCGATCAACCCCGCCAACGGCGAACGCCTGCCGATCTGGGCCGCCGACTACGTGCTCGCCGACTACGGCCACGGCGCCGTGATGGCGGTGCCGGCCCACGACCAGCGCGACCTCGACTTCGCCCGCAAATTCGACCTGCCCGTGATCGTCGTGGTCGACACCAGCGCCCCCGCCACCGGCATGATCCCCGTGATCACGCAGGGGATGCTCGACGGCACCGAAGAGCTCCCCGCCCTCGACCCGGCCGCCACGGGCGTCGCCCTGGCCGGTGAGGGCCGCCTGATCAATTCCGGGTCCCTGAACGGTCTCAGCAAGAACAACGCGATCAAGCGCATGATCGAGCAGCTGACCGCCGACGGGACCGGCCGCGCGGCCAAGAACTACCGCCTGCGGGACTGGCTCATCTCCCGTCAGCGCTACTGGGGCACCCCGATCCCGATCATCCACGGCGAGGACGGCACCGAGATCCCGGTTCCGGAGGACCAGCTGCCCGTGCTGCTGCCGCCGACCGACGGCCTCGACCTCAAGCCCAAGGGCACCTCTCCGCTCGGCGGCGCGACGGACTGGGTGAATGTGCCCAACCCGATCGACGGCACGCCGGCCCGCCGCGACGCGGACACCATGGACACGTTCGTGGACAGCTCCTGGTACTTCCTCCGCTTCCTCAACCCCACCGACGACACGAAAGCGTTCGACCCGAAGGAAGCCGACAAGTGGGCTCCGGTCGACCAGTACGTCGGCGGCGTCGAGCACGCCATCCTGCACCTGCTCTACGCCCGGTTCATGACCAAGGTGCTGTTCGACCTCGGCTACGTCACGTTCACCGAACCGTTCACCGCTCTCCTGAACCAGGGGATGGTCATCCTCGATGGCGCCAAGATGTCCAAGAGCAAGGGCAACCTGGTGTACTTCACGGAGGAGGTCGACCAGTTCGGCGTCGACGCCGTGCGCCTCACCATGGCCTTCGCCGGCCCGCCGGAAGACGACATCGACTGGGCGGATGTCTCGCCGGTCGGCTCGGCCAAGTTCCTGGCCCGCGCCTGGCGCGTCGCCCGGGACGTGACCAGCACACCCGACGTCGAGTGGAAGTCGGGTGATGCGGCACTCCGCCGGGTCACGCACCGTTTCCTGGCCGACGCGCCCGGCCTGGTCGAGTCGTTCAAGTTCAACGTCGTCGTCGCCCGCCTGATGGAACTGGTCAACGCCACCCGCAAGGTGATCGACACGGGCGCGGGCCCCGCGGATGGCGCGGTGCGCGAAGCCGCGGAGGTCACCGCCATGGCGTTGAACCTGTTCGCCCCCTACGCGGCCGAAGACATGTGGCAGCACCTGGGCTACGACCCCTGTGTCGCCCTGGTGCAGTGGCGCAAGGCGGACCCCACCCTGCTCGTCGAGGAATCGGTGACGGCGGTCGTCCAGGTGGACGGCAAGGTTCGCGATCGGATCGAGGTGTCGCCCAAGATCTCGGGCGAGGACCTAGAACGCCTGGCCCGCGCGTCCGCCGAGGTCATCCGGCGGATCGGCGACCGGGAGGTGCAGCACGTGATCGTGCGGGAGCCGCGGCTGGTGAGCATCGTCACCCGCAGAAATTAGCCTCGCCTCCACAGGGCCGCGTCCAGGGCGCGGGAGCACAGTTCGGCGCTGGCCGCCCGGGGGAGTACCCCCGGGCGGCCTAGCCTGCCGGGATGGCTCATGATCCGGTCGTATCCGCTCTCGATCGCCTGGCCCCGGCCGCGCATGCGCGCGCGGCCCCCCGGCTCCGCATCGGGGTGGGCGCCGCCGTCGTGCTGTTGATCGCCGCGCTGGCGACGGCCGTGGTCGTCTCGGCCGTGGGCCAGCAGTCCGGACACCAGGTGGTGGCCGCGGCCGGCGCCGCCGGCGGCACGGCTCCGGGCACACTGCCGTCTGCAACTCAGGCGCCGGGAACTGTTCCCTCGGGCGCTGTTCCCTCGGGCGCCCAGCCGTTGGGCGCCACGCCCTCGACCGCGGGGGCCACCACCGCGGGCGCCGTCCTCTTCGTGCACGTCCTCGGCGCGGTGCAGCGTCCCGGCCTCTACGAGCTGTCCGTCGGGGCCCGGGTGATGGATGCCGTGGCCGCCGCCGGCGGCCTCACCGAGACTGCCGATCCCGCGGGCGCGAATCTCGCCCGCCGAGTTGCCGACGGCGAACAGCTCTACCTGCCCCAACTCGGCGAGACGCCGCCGCGGTCGCCCGCCGGCGGGGCGGCCGGGGGCGGGGCCGGCGGGGGCACCGGCGCCGCCACGGTTCCCGTCAACCTGAACACGGCGACCCTGGCCGAACTCGACACCCTGCCCCGGATCGGGCCGGCGATGGCGCAGCGCATCCTCGACTACCGGGATGCCAACGGCCCGTTCGCCAGCGTCGACGACCTGCGCAATGTCACCGGCATCGGCGACAAGACCTTCGAGGGCCTGGCCGCCCTGATCACGGTCTGATCCTCCCCCTCCCCCCCCCCGTCCCCGTCCCCGTCCCCGTCCCGAGCGTCCCCGTCCCCCGTCGTTGAACCAATTCGACGGAGATATTCATCTAAAAATGTCTATCCGGCCTGTTTCGGGCACTTTCGGGCAAAATCTCCGTCGAATTGGTTCGGGCACCCCGCGGGAGCAACCGCTCGGAACCGCGGATCCGCGCCCCGCGTCGACCGTTCCGCGAGGACTCATTTGCCTAGCGGGAGTCACCGGGCCGCGGCTACAGTGATCGCCGTGGACATCTCCACGACCAGATGACCGCGCCACACCGACGTCAGGAGGCACCATGACCACCTCTTCCACCCAGGGGATCAAGACCGTGCTGCATCCCGTTTCCGACCTGGCGCGGGCCAAGGCGGTGTACGCCGCCCTGCTCGGCGTCGAACCGCAGACCGACGGGCCCTACTACGTCGGGTTCGAGGCGGAGGGGCAGCAGATCGGGCTGGTCCCGGGCGGGGGACCGCAGGGCCTGACCTCACCCGTCGCCTACTGGCACGTGCCCGACATCGAGGTGAAGCTGGCCGAGGTGACCAAAGCGGGCGCCACCGTCACAGAACCCGCGCACGACGTGGGCGCCGGCCGCCTGGTAGCCACGTTCTCCGACCCCGACGGCAACGTGCTCGGGCTCATTCAGGACCATTGATCCAGGACCACTGACAGCCGGCGGATACCCAGATCACCGGATCAGGGGCGGCAACCGTTGTCGCGCCCGCGCCGATACGGGAGAATCGGGTGAACCGCTGGTAGCCGGCCAGATTGCCCGGCAGAACCGCCCGGTAGCACAGCGCCCGGCAGGTGACCCTCCGGCAGAACACAGGGAGAACCGATGAGCGCCGCCGACAGCCACGATGTCATCCGCGTGCAGGGCGCACGCGTGAACAACCTCAAGGACGTCAGCGTCGAGATCCCGAAGCGCCGCCTGACGGTGTTCACCGGCGTCTCCGGCTCGGGCAAGAGCTCGCTGGTGTTCGGCACGATCGCCGCGGAGTCGCAGCGCTTGATCAACGAGACCTACAGCGCCTTCGTGCAGGGGTTCATGCCGACCCTGGCGCGGCCCGATGTCGACGTGCTCGACGGGCTGACCACGGCGATCATCGTCGACCAGGAGCGGATGGGCGCCAACCCCCGTTCCACCGTCGGCACCGCCACCGACGCCAACGCGATGCTGCGAATCGCCTTCAGCCGGATCGGGCAACCCCACATCGGCTCACCCCAGGCGTTCTCCTTCAATGTGGCCTCCATCAGCGGAGCGGGTGCCGTCTCCATCGAACGCGGCGGGCAGACCGTCAAGGAACAGCGCAGCTTCAGCATCACCGGCGGGATGTGTCCGCGCTGCGAGGGCATGGGCAAGGTGAGCGACATCGACCTGACGGCGCTCTACGACGACGCCAGGTCCCTGAACGAGGGCGCGCTCACGATCCCCGGCTACTCGATGGAGGGCTGGTACGGGCGAATTTTCCGCGGCTGCGGCTGGTTCGACCCCGACAAGCCGATCCGCAACTACACGAAAAAGGAGCTGAACGACCTGCTCCATAAGGAGTCGACCAAGATCAAGGTCGACGGGATCAACCTGACCTACCTGGGCCTGATCCCGCAGATGCGGAAGTCATTCCTGTCCAAGGACGTCGACGCGTTGCAGCCGCACATTCGCGCCTTCGTCGACCGGGCGGTCACCTTCGCGACCTGCCCCGAGTGCCGCGGCACCCGGCTCAACGAGGGCGCTCGATCCTCGAAGATCCAGGGCCTGAACATCGCCGACACCGCCGTGATGCAGATCAGCGACCTCGTCGACTGGGTCCGGGGCATCGACGAGCCGTCCGTGGCTCCGTTGCTCGGAGCACTGCAGCGCATCCTCGAGTCGTTCGTGGAGATCGGTCTGGGCTACCTTTCGTTGGATCGCCCGACGGGCACCTTGTCCGGCGGCGAGTCCCAGCGGGTCAAGATGATCCGGCACCTCGGTTCCTCACTGACGGATGTCACCTACGTCTTCGACGAGCCCACGATCGGTTTGCATCCCCATGACATCCAGCGAATGAACGACCTGCTGCGGCGCCTGCGTGACAAGGGCAACACCGTGCTCGTCGTGGAGCACAAGCCGGAGATGATCGCGATCGCTGACCACGTGGTCGACCTCGGCCCAGGCGCGGGAGCCGCGGGCGGTACCGTCTGCTTCGAAGGCACCCTCGAGGGGCTGCGGGCCAGCGACACCCTCACCGGGCGCCATCTCGACGACCGCGCCACCCTCAAGGAGACGGTGCGCACGCCCACCGGCGCGCTGGAGATCCGCGGCGCGACGGCGCACAACCTGCGGGACGTCGACGTCGACGTCCCGCTCGGGGTGCTGGTCGTCGTCACCGGCGTCGCCGGATCGGGCAAGAGCTCGCTCGTGCACGGTTCGATCCCCGCCGGTTCGATCCCCGCCGGCAAAGGAGTGGTGTCCATCGACCAGGGCGCGATCCGCGGCTCCCGCCGGAGCAACCCGGCGACCTACACCGGGCTGCTCGACCCGATCCGCAAGGCCTTCGCGAAAGCCAACGGCGTGAAGGCGGCGCTGTTCAGCGCCAACTCCGAAGGGGCCTGCCCCACCTGCAACGGCGCCGGAGTGATCTACACCGACCTGGGCGTGATGGCCGGCGTCGCCACCACCTGCGAGGAGTGTGAGGGGAAGCGGTTTCTGGCCTCGGTGCTGGAATACCACCTCGGCGGCCGCGACATCAGCGAGGTGCTCGCAATGTCTGTGGCCGAGGCCGAGGAATTCTTCGGCGCCGGCGAGGCCCGCACACCGGCCGCGCACGCCATCCTGAACCGGCTCGCCGAGGTCGGGCTCGGCTATCTGACCATCGGCCAGCCGCTCCCCACCCTGTCCGGCGGTGAACGGCAGCGGCTCAAGCTCGCCACCCACATGGCGGAGAAGGGCGGCGTCTACGTGCTCGACGAGCCGACCGCCGGGCTGCACCTCGCTGACGTCGAACGGCTGCTCCGCCTCCTCGACCGGCTCGTCGACTCGGGCAAGTCGGTCATCGTCGTCGAGCACCACCAGGCGGTGATGGCGCACGCCGACTGGATCATCGACCTCGGCCCCGGCGCCGGGCACGACGGCGGCCGGATCGTCTTCGAGGGCACACCCGCCGAGCTCGTCGGCGCCCGCTCCACCCTCACCGGGCAGCACCTCGCGGCCTACGTTCGCAGCTGAGACGAGACGCCCACGCACCGGGTTCTGGATTGCGCGTGGCGAGCGTACTCTGGGTCCGATGACGGATGTTTCGCTCATCGGTCCGGTGACCGCCCCCGACCTGCACGTGATGACTTACAACATCCGTCGACGCATGCCCCGGATGCAGCCGGGCAGTCCCGACCGGTGGGTGACACGGAAGCCTCTGCTACGACGTATCCTGCGCGCCGAGCAGCCCACGCTCCTCGGCGTGCAGGAAGCCCTGGCCGATCAGGTCGAATTCGTCGCGGATTCCCTCGGAGAGGACTACGGCTGGGTCGGCCGCGGCCGCAATGCCGCCGGAGCTGACGAGCACTGCGCGGTGTTCTACGACTCGCGGCGGCTGGAACTGACGGGTTGGCGGCAACAGGCCCTGTCCGCGACTCCGGAGACGCCGGGCTCCCGGTCGTGGGGAAACCTGGTGCGGCGCATCGTCGTGTCGGCCGAATTCACCGATACGGCGACCGGAGCACGGTTGCTCGCCTTCAACACCCATCTCGACTTCCTCTCCTGGCGCTCGAGACTGGAGTCGGCGAAGTACATCCTGGACCTCGTGCGGTCCGCGCGCGCCGCGGAGCCCGGCGCCGCGATCGTGCTGACCGGCGACTTCAACGCCGACGAGGGCTCGGCCGTGTACCGCAGGCTGATAGCCGACGGGGCGCTCCTGGACTCCTGGGAGGTCGCAGTCGAGCGGCTGACGCCGCAGTGGGGGACCTTTTCGAACTACCGACGCCGTCGCCCCGGCGGCAAGCGCATCGACCTCATCCTGGTGGGGCACGGAGTCGACGTGCTCAGTGTGGGCATCAACGCGGCCCGGTTCGACGGCCGGGCGGCATCCGACCATGAACCCGTGCAGGCCGTTGTGCGGTGCGGGGGCCGCTCGGCCGGGACATCCGAACCCTTTGAGGTGCTGCCATGATCCGTTCACTCCTGCGCACACCGTCGGGAGCGGCCGAGACGGTCGCCGACGGGCTGCGGGTGCTGGCCCTGATCGGCATCGTTATCGCAGCCCTCGGCTGGGGCACGATCGCGGGGCTGAGCCTCGCGGTCGTGTTCGTCGGAATGTTCTTTCCCCGGGTGATCGGCGTCCGGCCGAGCGTCGACATCGCCTTCGGCACGGTGGTTCTCATCGCCGTGTGGAGCAGCGTGCTACAGATCTACATCTCGACTCGGTGGTGGGACCTCCCGGTTCACCTTGTCACCAACGGGCTCAGCGCCGCACTGTGCTACCTCCTGTTCGTGAGGTTGGGAGTCCTGGCCGACACCGGGACGCTGCGGCGACCGACGATTTCGGCCATCGTGATGACCACCGCACTGGGGCTGTCGCTCGGAGTGCTGTGGGAGGTCTTCGAGTGGTTCGGGCACACGTTCATCGACAGTGAGATCTTCGTCGGCTACGTCGATACCATTGGGGACCTGGTCTGGGGCGGCATCGGCGCCCTGCTCGCGGGGTGCTGCATGCCGTTCCTGACCGGTCGATCCGCCGACCTGGACCGTTCGCCCAGGTCGGTGCGCGGCTGAGCCGTCAGGGCTATATCCCCCCGGCACCGATCGCGCGTCGCAGATCTTCGGCCAGCCGCGCGATATCGGCATCCGGCACCGCGCGCAGCCAGTTGCCGCGGCTCCTCATCGGGGTGACCGGCAGCACCAAGGTTCGCTCGGATGAGGCCACCTCGACCTCGATGGTGGCCATGATGCGCATCCCGATCTGCACGGATCCGACAGTGAAGCTCCGAACCAGGTTCGAGGGGAAGGCCGCCGCAGGGCTCCCGGTGGCACGGCCCGACAGGAATTGCACGCTCTGGTCGTCGACGACAAGGGTCGCGTATCTGGTCGGATTCACCCGCGACGGTGCGAGCCCCAGGGCGGTCGTCAGCGCCGACAGCTCCTGAGCCAGGAGCGGTGCCACGAGGACCGGGACGATCCAAGCCGAAGGAAACGCTCGTTGTGCTCGATCGATCCGGCGCGCATTCGAGACACCGAAGTAGAGCAGCAAAGCACCGACCATCCCACCGGCGATGACCAGGGCCAGGACGATCGGCCCGCTGCCGCCGTTGTCGTACGAACGGATGCCGCGGATCGCCAACAACACGACGGCCACGACCGCAACGGCGATTCTCAGCCAAAAACCCGGGCCCCGCAGTCTCTTTCCGTCCGTCTGCTCCGCGGATTCCGCAATCGAACTCTCATCGTGAATTGGCATAAGCCCCCCCAGTCTCATCGGCTGGGCCCAGCGTAGTCGGTGGATCGTGAGCCAACCACCGGACCTCCACAGCCGTGGACCTGGGTAAACGGGCCACAGATGCAGTGGGCCCTGGGGTGACGGCGCCGCCGCACCTAACCTCCACAGATGGAGTCCACGACAGGGATCGACCTGCGCCTGGTCGTGCCGGCGGCGACGGCGTGGCTGGCCGCCGGCGTCCTCGTGGGAGCACCCGGCGGCGTTCCCGCTTCTGCCGCCGTTGGGCTCTGGTTGGGGGCGGGCCTGTTCGTCGTGGCCGCGGTGTTCGACCGACGTGCCCGGTGGCGTCCACTCTGGGCCACCGTCGGGGTGAGCCTCGCGGTCTCCGCCCTGGTCGCTTCGGTCGTATTGGTCTCGGGGCCGGCCCGGCTGCCGGCGGACGTGCGTGCCGCGGCGAGTCGTCATGCGAACGCCTCTGCGCTCATCACGGTGTGGTCCGTGCCGGTGGAGACCGCGTCTCCGGGCGGATTCGGCACCGGGGGAACGGGAGCCCGGGTCAGATTCCGCGGCACGGTCACCGAGCTGACCGAGGGCAAGCGCTCGTCGCGAGTCTCCGTGCCCGTGCTGGTCTTCGCCGAGTCCTCCGGCCGGGGAACCGCGAGCCTGCAGATCGGCTCGGTCGTGCGTTTGGACGGATCCCTTCGGGCCACGGACCCGGGGGATTCCGCTGCGGCGCTGTTCTTCGGTCGGAGCCGGGCAGAGTCCGTGGCGGCACCCCCATGGTGGTTGGCCTGGGCGAACGCACTCAGAACCCGTTTCGTCGAGGCGGCCCGGGAATTGCCGGGCGACGGGGGTGACTTGCTGCCCGGACTCGCGATCGGTGACACCAGCCAGGTGAGCGCGGATCTGGACCTATCGATGAAGGCGAGTTCGCTCAGTCACCTCACCGCGGTGTCCGGCGCGAATTGCGCGGTGGTGATCGCGGGGATCATGCTGCTCGGCGGGTACCTGCGGCTCGGACGCGGGATGCGCATCACGTTGTCCCTCGCCACGCTGCTGGGCTTCGTGGTGCTCGTGACACCGGAGCCCAGCGTGCTTCGCGCGGCGCTGATGGCCACGATCCTGATGCTCTCCGTCGCGTCCGGCCGGCCGGGCCGGGGTGTGCCGCTGCTGGCCCTGGTCGTCGTGGTTCTGCTGGTGGCAGATCCGTGGCTGGCGCGCAGTTACGGCTTCGCGCTCTCGGCGCTGGCCACGGGCGGGCTCCTGGTGCTCGCCGGTCCGTTGACCCGGGTGCTGAGCCGCTGGATGCCGACCGCGCTGTCAGCGGTGATCGCAATCCCGCTCGCCGCGCAGCTGGCCTGCCAGCCCGTTCTGGTGCTGCTGACCCCGACGCTTCCGCTGTACGGGGTGCCGGCGAACCTGTTGGCGGGCCCGGCGGCCCCGTTCGCGACCGTGGTCGGCCTGGTGGCCTGCCTGCTCCTGCCCTGGTTGCCGGGGATCGCCGGGGGAGTCCTGTACCTGGCCTGGCTGCCCGCGGCCTGGATCGCGGCGATTGCGCGCACGAGCGCGCTCCTGCCGGGGAGTCGGCTGCCGTGGCTCGGGGGAGTCGTCGGGGTGGCTGCCACGGGCATCCTGACCGTCGCGTTCGTGGCGCTCGTTCTCCGCCGTCCGGGGGCGGTCCGGGGCTGGTGGCCGCCGACCGCCGTCGCCGTGCTCGTCCTGGCGGGCGGCGCCTACACCGGGACCCTGATCGGGTCGGGCGTGGGACGTGCCGTGGCCTTCCCGGCGGACTGGCAGATCGCGGCCTGCGACATCGGGCAGGGTGACGCGGTCGTGGTGCGGGATCAGGACCTCTACGCACTGGTCGACGTGGGGCCTGATCCGGCGCTCCTGGCGGAATGCCTCGACACCCTCGGAATCGACCGGATCGATCTGCTCGTGCTCACCCACTACGACCTCGACCACATCGGGGGCGTCGAGGCCGTGATCGGCCGGGTCGGAACGGCCCTGGTCGGCGTCCCCGAGAACGCAGAGGACGAGCGCCTCCACCTGCGCCTTGCGCGGGGCGGCGCGGACGTGCGTCAGGCCGCGCGCGGCGACACCGGAACGCTCGGCGCACTGCGCTGGGAGATCTTCTGGCCCGTTCGGGGTTCCCCGGCGATGCAGACCGGCAACGCCGGGAGCGTGACCATCGGGTTTGACGGGCGCGGAATCCGTTCGATCTTCCTCGGCGACCTCGGCCAGGAACCGCAGGACGCCCTCCGCCGGGTCGCCCCACTCGCCACCGTGGACGTGGTCAAGGTGGCCCACCACGGGTCGAGGGACCAGAGCCCTCAACTCTATGCCGACCTGCGAGCCACCGTCGGGCTCATCTCGGTGGGCCGAGATAACGGCTACGGGCACCCGACCGACGCCCTCCTCGGCATGCTGGCATCCGCGGGCACGCTCGCCCTGCGCACGGACCTCGGCGGGATGATCGTGGTCGCGCCCGCCCCGGACGGCGGCGGTGCCCTCACCGTGTGGACGGAGACCGTGCCGGTCGGCGGCCCCGACTAGGCTTGAATCGCGCCACCGGTGTGAGCTCCTCCACGGGTGTGAACCAGCACGCTGTCGACCAGTTGGCTGTGGAACCAGCAACGAAGGGAACCGAGTGGCCGCACGCACCGCCTCAGCCGGCCGCACCGCACCCCGCAGCGCGCCCAAGGCCGCACCGAAATCGGCTGCGATCCCGCAGCTGGCCTGGCATCAGGTGCGTCCGGCGCCGATCGTGCTGGTCTCCGGAACCGAGGTGTTCCTGGCCGAGCGAGCGATCCGCCAGCTGCGGGATTTCCTCAAACTGGAAGACCCCAGCCTCGAGATCAGCGATGTGCAGGCCGACAGCTACTCGCCCGGCGAGCTGCTCACCGTGGCCAGCCCGTCCCTGTTCGGCGAACCGCGGCTGATCCGCGTGAGCTCGGTCGAGAAGTGCAGCGACACCTTCCTCGCCGAAGCCATCGACTACCTGCAGAACCCGGCGGAAGACACCTACCTGGTGCTCCGGCACGGCGGCGGGGTGCGCGGCAAGAAGCTGCTCGACCTGATCCGGGCCGGAACCGGCGGCGGCATCGAGGTCGTCTGCGCCGAGCTGAAAAAGGACACCGACCGGCACGACTTCGCATCCTCTGAATTCAAGGCCGCCGGCAAACGGGTCACGCCCAGCGCGCTCCGCTCCCTCGTCGGGGCGTTCTCGGGAGACCTCGCCGAACTGTCCGCCGCCTGCCAGCAGCTGATCGCCGACACCGGCGCCGAGGTGACCGAAACGACCGTTGACCGGTACTACGGCGGACGGGTCGAGGCGAACGCCTTCAAGGTGGCCGACGCCGCGATCGCGGGGCACCGCGGCGAGGCCCTCGTCATCCTGCGGCACGCGCTGGCCTCCGGCGCGGATCCGGTGCCCGTGGTCGCGGCGTTCGCGATGAAGATCCGCACCATGGCGAAACTCTGCGGGGTGCGAGGCGGCTCGGCCCAGCTGGCCTCCCAGTACGGTCTGGCACCGTGGCAGGTGGAGCGGGCCCAGCGCGACCTGCGCGGCTGGTCGGACGAGGGACTCGCGCGCTGCGTCGTGGCCCTGGCCGAAACGGATGCCGCGGTCAAGGGCGCCGAGCGCGACCCGGTGTTCGCCCTCGAGCGGTTGATCGGCGTGATCGCTCGCAAGGGCGAGAGCTGACCGCGCCGCCGCTGACCGGGCTTGACCTGGCCGCCGAGCGCTGACTCGCCCAACTGGGTAGCCCCGGACACACGAAAGCCCCCGCCGAATCGGCGGGGGCTTTTCGAGCACGAGGTCGGGACCGTCAGACGGCCCGGATCCAGGTCAGTTGGAGACTAGACGAGTGCGCCGACCGACTTCGCGATGGCGGACTTCTTGTTCGCAGCCTGGTTCTTGTGGATGACGCCCTTGCTGACGGCCTTGTCGAGCTTCTTCGAGGCCAGGGCGAGGCCGGCGACGGCCTTGTCCTTGTCACCAGCGGTGACGGCGAGGCGCGTCGCGCGGATCGCGCGCTTGAACTCGCTCTTGACGGCCTTGTTGCGCTCCTGGGCCTTCTTGTTGGTGCCGATACGCTTGATCTGCGACTTGATATTTGCCACGTTTATACGCTTTCGTTAGGTTCTTGTTCGGATGGGCCGCTTGGCGGTAGAGGGCGCCGAACGGCAATAATCGTGTGGGGTGGGACCCAACACGCAAGCCAACAGGAAACGATACCAGTTATTCGCCCGGCCCGACACTCGGCCGGGCCCGGCCGGCGGCGACCTCCCGGAGGATCTCGCCGAGCACCGCCGTGAACCGTTCCGGTTGGGCCAGGCTGACCAGGTGCGAGGCCCGGGGAACGATCACGAGACGACCGTCCCGGCAGGCGGCAAGGAAGCGGCGTTCGTGCAGCCGAAACTGATCGAAAAAGCCGTTGACCAGCCACACCGGTCCGGGGTAGCGAGAGAGGCTGTCGAGCGGGCGGAGCGTGCCGGTGGCGCCGAGGCCGGCATCCATCACATTCAGCGGAACCCCGCCGGCGAGCGTGTCTGCGGCCCCGTCTCGCGGCAGGAGGGCCCGCACGAGTGCGGTGTGGAGCCACAATCCGTGGTCGGGCAGCCGGCGGACGAGCCGGGCCAGGCTCCGGTAGGCGTCCAGGGGCCACCCGGCCGGAATCGCGCAGCTTCCCGCGGCGACCAACCCGATCACCTTCTGCGGGTGCCGCGCGGCGTACTCGATGGCGTAATAGCCGCCCAGGGAGAGCCCGACCAGCAACACCCGGCCGCCCAGGGCCTCGACGCCCTGATCGATGGCTGTCAGGGCGCCCGCCACGGTGAATGGTTCGTCGATGCGCGAGCCGTGCCCGGGCAGATCGATCGCCAGGGCCGGATGCCCGGTCTCGCCCAGGGCGGACAACTGGCGCCGCCACATCGTGGCCGAGGTGCGGATCCCGTGGACGAAGAGGACCGGGGTGGCTGGGGTCATCTCCCCATTTAGGCAGGGATCTCGACAGATTGTGCTGAATTTCCGCACATCCACGTTCCGCACATGCACAAACGGTGCCTGTCCGCTCAGAACGGCGCGTCCTCCGGCAGTAGCGGCGGTGCGGTTCCCGGTGGCCCGGTGGGGAGCACCCTGGCCGGCGCGGTGACGAAGTCCCGGCCCGTCGGTGACGTCCAGGTCAGGATGCCGCCCGGCGTCTGGGCCACCTGCCATCGGGTCTCGGATTTCAGGGCGTGGTTGGCCTTGCAGAGGTGGGCGAGGTTGTCGTGCGCGGTCTGGCCGAGAAGATGCCAGTCGTGGGTGTGGTCGAGTTCGGCTCGCCGCGCCGACTTGTTGCAGCCGGGGAAGCGGCAGGTCTCGTCTCGGAGCCGCAGGAAGCGGCGCATCCGTTTGGGAACCTTGTATCTGTCCCGCCCGACCGACAGGACGACGCCCGTCTCCGGGTGGGTGAGCAGCCGGGTGAAGCTCGGCGCCCGCGAGGCCAGGTCCCGGGCCGTGTCCGGATCGATCGGCCCGTAGCCCTCGAGGTGACCGGGTTCCTCGCTGTGTCCGAGGAGCGTCATCACGGAAACGGAAACGGTGACCTGGACGGTGGCCCGGACTCCGTCGCCGACCCCGGTCGGGGTGACACCGTTGATGAGCAGGTCGCTGAGTACATCGGTGCGCACCTGGGTGAGGGTGCGCTGCTCGCCCGGACCCAGAAGGCTGACGGCGATGTCGTTGGCCCGGGTGAAGATCGACTGCACGAGCTCGGCCCCGGTGTTCAGATGAAGGGTGGCCATGCCATCGGGTTCGGCCTGCAGCCAGGAGGTGCGTTCCAGGATGGACCGGGCGCGGCGGCTGGTGATGGTCTCGGGGTGCAGGCGTTCCCGCAGCACCCGGGCCGTGTGCTTGAGCTTGGCCACGGTCTGGTTCTGGGCGGCCGGCAGCAGGGCCTGTTCGAAGGCGGGCAGGCCGGGGAGAGGGATCGAGCAGGCCTGCCCGATCAGAGTCTGGGCGTGCCGGTAGCTGATCAGCCCGTCCTCCAGCGCCGCCCGGGTGCCGGGAAGGTTTTCGGTCAGGGCGCGGCTCTCGGCGATCAGGTTGTCCGCGGTGGGCTCGGGCAGGTGCAGCGTCGCGGCGAGCTCGCTGGAGAACTCGCGGCGGGCGATCTCGTCGCGGTCCCAGCGGGAGTGCGGGCCGAGCGGGATCTCCGCGGCGTGGGCTTCGCTGAACCGGCGGGCCTCATCGACGGCGGCGGCTCGCACCGCGTGGTTCCGGGCGATCACCCGGTCGGCCGCCGCGACGGCGTCGAAGAGGAGACCGAGTTGCTTCTGGGTGGTGCCGACCGAAGTGGACATGACAGCAGGCTAGGTGCAGCCACCGACAGTCCTGACTAAAGCGCACGCCTGACGGGGCGGATGGCGCTCCTTCCTGAACGAATTCGACGGAGATTCTGACCGAAACCGCTCGGAACGCACCGAAAAAGGTTTGCGACAAGAGAATCTCCGTCGAATTGGTTCGCCGGTGCCGGGCGAAACCGGGAACCAGCCAGCTATGGGAGAATTGCCAGACCATGTCACCGAGACCCCTCACGGCGCTTGAACCGGCCGCCACCCCGCCCGAGTTCATCCGTAACTTCTGCATCATTGCCCACATCGACCACGGCAAGTCCACCCTGGCCGACCGGATGCTGCAGATCACCGGCGTCGTCGACGACCGGTCGATGCGCGCCCAATACCTGGACCGGATGGATATCGAGCGCGAGCGCGGCATCACCATCAAGAGCCAGGCCGTGCGCATGCCGTGGGAGCTCGACGGCCAGACCTACGCCCTGAACATGATCGACACCCCCGGCCACGTGGACTTCACCTACGAGGTGTCCCGCAGCCTGGCCGCGTGCGAGGGAGCCATCCTCCTCGTCGACGCCGCGCAGGGGATCGAGGCCCAGACCCTGGCCAACCTGTACCTGGCGCTGGAGAACGACCTCACGATCATCCCGGTGCTGAACAAGATCGACCTGCCGGCCGCCGACCCCGACAAGTACGCGAAGGAGCTCGCCAGCCTGATCGGCGGCAGCCCCGACGACGTGCTCCGGGTCTCCGGCAAGACCGGCGTGGGCGTCGCGGAACTGCTCGACCGGGCCACCAGCCTCATCCCCGCCCCGGTCGGCGACCCCAACGCCGCGGCCCGCGCGATGATCTTCGACTCGGTCTACGACAGCTACCGCGGCGTCGTCACCTACGTGCGCATGATCGACGGCAAGCTCAATCCGCGCGAGAAGATCCAGATGATGTCGACCCGTGCGACGCACGAGATCCTCGAGATCGGCGTCACCTCGCCCGAACCGACGGTCAGCAAGGGACTCGGCGTCGGCGAGGTCGGCTACCTGATCACCGGCGTGAAGGACGTGCGCCAGTCGAAGGTCGGCGATACGGTCACCACGGCCCTCCGGCCCGCCACGGTGGCTCTGCCCGGCTACACCGAGCCCAAGCCCATGGTGTACTCGGGCCTGTACCCGATCGACGGCAGCGACTACCCGGCCCTGCGGGAGGCCCTCGACAAGCTCAAGCTTTCCGACGCGTCCCTGGTCTACGAGCCCGAGACATCCGTCGCCCTCGGTTTTGGGTTTCGTTGCGGTTTCCTCGGCCTGCTGCACCTTGAAATCATCACCGAGCGGCTCGACCGCGAATTCGGGCTCGACCTGATCACCACCGCGCCCAGCGTGATCTACGAGGTCACCACCGACGACAAGAAGACCGTCACGGTCACCAATCCGAGCGAGTTCCCGAACGGCAAGATCGCCAAGGTCGAGGAACCGATCGTGAAGGCCGCCATCCTCGCCCCCAAGGACTACGTCGGCGTGATCATGGAACTCTGCCAGAGCCGCCGCGGCACCCTCCTCGGCATGGACTACCTCGGTGAGGACCGGGTCGAGATCCGTTACACGATGCCCCTCGGCGAGATCGTGTTCGACTTCTTCGACAACCTCAAGAGCCGCACCGCCGGCTACGGATCCCTCGACTACGAGCCGATCGGCTCGCAGGAGGCCGACCTGGTCAAGGTCGACATCCTGCTGCAGGGCGAACAGGTCGACGCGTTCAGCGCGATCGTGCACCGCGACAAGGCCTACGACTACGGGGTCCTGATGACCGGACGCCTCCGGAAGCTCATCCCCAGGCAGCAGTTCGACGTGCCCATCCAGGCCGCGATCGGCGCCCGCATCATCGCCCGCGAATCCATCAGCGCCATCCGCAAGGACGTTCTCGCCAAGTGCTACGGCGGCGATATCTCCCGCAAGCGCAAGCTGCTCGAGAAGCAGAAAGAGGGCAAGAAGCGCATGAAGATGGTCGGCCGGGTCGAGGTGCCGCAGGAGGCCTTCATCGCCGCACTGTCCGGCGACGAGCCCGCCAAGAAAGAGAAGAAGTAAACGGATGCGCCGCGCCACCTTCACCGACACCGCCGTCACCTACGCGTCCATCGGCGGCACCCTCGCGCCCGACCTTCTCCGGTACCCGCCCAAGGGCTACCGGCCGATCGTGCGCAGCGTTCGTCTCGGCAGCGGCGCGGACCGCTTCCAGCTGGCCTCGAAGTCACTGATGACCTGGGGCCTGCAGCGGGGCAGCGGCATGACCGTGACCGATCTGCAGGGCGGCACGGGCGAGCAGTACACCGGGTTGGTCTTCGGCGCCGACGGGCAGGCCGTCCGCGACCAGAAGCAGCCCGCCGACGAGGCCACGTTCGCCGAGGACGGCACCCCGTACATCGTCAACGGCATGTCCGCGCACCTCTCGGTCAAGGTCGGCCCGTTCACCATCGACGCCCCGGTGCGCGTGGTCTACGTGGTCGACGAGCCCGACCAGGTCGGCTTCGCCTACGGCACCATGGCCGGGCACCCGGAGAGCGGCGAGGAGTCCTTCATCGTCGACCACCGGGAGGACGACTCCGTCTGGCTCACCATCCGGGCTTTTTCCCGCCCCAGCACCTGGTTCTACCGCTTGGGCGCGCCGGTGCTGCGGCTGCAGCAGGCGAAGTTCACGAAGCGCTACCTGCGGGCGCTGCACCCGATCGGCGGGGCATAGGCCCGTGGGCAGTGCCCTTCCCCTCGGCGACCCCGCACCCCGCGACGGCCTGCTGCCGGCCACTGCCGCGCACCGGGCCGCGGACCGCGACTTCGGCGTCTACCTGCACGTGCCCTTCTGCCGGGTGCGCTGCGGCTACTGCGACTTCAACACCTACACCGCCACTGAGCTGAGGGGCGCGTCCCAAAATGACTACGCCGGCCAGGCGATCAGCGAGGTCGAGGCGGCCGGCGGCATCCTCGAGGCATCCGGCGTGCCCGCGCGCCCGGCGGCGACCGTCTTCTTCGGCGGAGGCACCCCGACCCTGCTCCCGGCCGCCGACCTGATCCGGATGCTGCAGGCCGTGCGTTCCACCTGGGGCCTGGCCCCGGGGGCCGAGGTGACCACGGAGGCGAACCCCGACTCCGTTGATGCCGCCTACCTCGCCACCCTCGCCGACGCCGGCTTCACCCGGGTGTCCTTCGGCATGCAGTCCGCCGTGCCGAGCGTGCTCGCCACCCTGGAACGCACCCATGATCCCGAGCGGGTGCCGCTCGTCGTGCAGTGGGCCCGCGACGCCGACCTCGACGTGTCCCTGGACCTGATCTACGGCACACCGGGGGAGACCCTGCTCGACTGGCGCACCAGCCTCGAACACGCCATCGCGCTGGCCCCCACCCACATCAGCGCCTACTCCCTGATCGTCGAGGAAGGCACCAAACTGGCCCGCCAGATCAAACGCGGCGAGCTGGTGCCGGTCGACGAGGACATGCAGGCCGAGTTCTACGAACTGGCCGACGAACTACTCGCCGCCGCCGGGTACGGCTGGTACGAGGTCAGCAACTGGGCCACGGATGACGCGGACCGCTCCCGGCACAACCTCGCCTACTGGCGCAGCCAGGACTGGTGGGGCGTCGGGCCGGGCGCCCACAGCCACATCGGCGGGGTGCGCTGGTGGAACGTCAAGCATCCGTCGGCGTACGCCGACCGCATCCGGGCCGGGGATTCACCGGCGGCCGGGCGCGAAACCCTGGACGCGGCGACCCGCGAAGTGGAACGGGTGCTGCTGCGCACCCGCATCCGTGAGGGCATCCGGATCGACACGCTCACCCCGCTCGGGCGCCGGGAGGTTGCCGGACTGATCGCCGACGAACTGATCGACGCCCGGGCCGCCCTCGGCGGAACGGTCGAGTTGACCCTGCGGGGACGCCTGCTGGCGGATGCGGTCGTGCGCCGCCTCCTCGCCGACTGACGGGCGCACCCACTGCCGCGCTGACGGGCGCACCCACTGCCCTCAGCCCGTCCTGGAACCAATTCGACGGAGATTTTGCCGGAATCGGGGCCGAACAGCCCGCATCCGTGTTTTTAAATCAAAATCTCCGTCGAATTGGCTCGGGGCGACCAGTGTCTGCCGCTAGTGACTGGCCCTAGTTGACGAACTTGATCGTCAACGGGTAGGTGTAGTACTCGCCCTTGTTGGCGGCGAGGGCGGCCATGATGCCGAACACGATGTTCAGGATGCCCGCTGCGGCGAGAATGAGGAACCCGACCAGGATGATGGTCAGGAGCCCCCCGACGGTGTACGCGATCAACAACGTGATCTGGAAGTTCAGCGCCGTGGCCGTGTGCGCCCGGATGAACGGGCCGCGATCCTTGAGCACGATGTAGCCGATCAGGGCGGGCAGGAAATTGAACAGGATCCCGCCGATGTGGATCAGGGTGGCCCACAGTTTCTCGTCGGCGGGGTTCATCTGGCTCGCGGCCTGGTACTGGCCGGCGGGCGGTTGCGGTGGGGTGGACTCGGACATTCGTGCTCCTTCTGACTGTTCTGGCTGGTGCCGGGCTACGGGATCAAGCGGCTACCGATCAAGCGGCTACCGATCAAGCGGTTACCGATCAAGCGGCTACTTGATCAAGTGAAGGGCGTAGGGGTACTGGTAGTGCGTTCCCTCCCTGGCCTTCTGGAATCCGAGGACGGAGAGGACGACCCCGACGATGTAGAGCGCCCAGGCGAGGATGCCGATGACGCCCCCGAGGCCGAAGGTGAGGAAGCCGATCACGTTGGCGACCAAGTTGATGGCGAAATAACCGATCAGGAGCGTGATCTGAAAGTTGAGCGCTTCCTTCGCCTCGACGTTGGTGAAGCGGCCGCGGTCCTTGAAGACCAGCCAGATAATGAGTGACGGCGCAAAGCTCAGGATGCCGCCGAGGTGCGCGAGGGACGCCCACTGCCGGTCTTCCGCCTCCGTCAGGGGTGCCGCAGCGGTCGGAGCAGCGGGCTGGTACGGAGGCTGCGGCGGCCGCTGTCCCCAGTTCGAATCGTCGGGTGTTGGCTCAGTGGAATTGCTCATGATCGTGCCTTTCGATGCACAGGGGGGACGCTTGTTACATGCCTAAGGTACTGCCGTCAATCATGCGGGAGCAATGGGGAACCACAGCCGGTCGCGGTATGATTGGCAGTCTCATACGAAGAGTGCCAGTGCACTGCGCTCAGGATGAACGGGAGGAGGCGACAACATGGTGTCTGACCGCGGCCTCGAAGTTCTGCGCGTGATCGTTCAAGACTACGTCGCCTCCCGCGAGCCGGTCGGCTCCAAATCGATCGTCGACCGGCACTCTTTCGGAGTTTCGGCGGCCACGATCCGCAACGACATGGCCCTCCTCGAAGAGGAAGAGTTGATCGCGGCCCCGCACACCTCGTCCGGCCGCATCCCGACCGACAAGGGCTACCGCCTCTTCGTCGACCACCTGGCCGACCTGCGTCCGCTGTCCGCGGCGCAGCGCCAGGCGATCGAGACCTTCCTCGGCCAGTCCGCTGACCTCGACGAGGTTCTGGCGCGAAGCGTGCGCCTGCTCTCCCACCTGACCCACCAGGTGGCCCTGGTGCAGTATCCCTCGCTGTCCCGCGCGAAGGTGCGCCACGTCGAATTGGTGCCCCTGTCCGAGACGCGCCTGCTCTCGGTGCTGATCACGGATGCCGGCCGGGTCGAGCAACGCATCGTGGACCTGCCCCGGCAGCTCGACGAGCCCGTTCTGGCCGAACTCCGCACCCGCCTGAACCACGCCCTGGTCGGACTCAGCATGAGCGAGGCCGCCGCCGCCCTGACCGGAGCCGGCGTGCTCGGACCGTTCGAGCAGCAGGAAGCCGTCGACCTGATCACCGGAACCCTGCACGACCAGGTCGGGGCCAACCGGCAGGACCGGCTGGTGATGGCCGGGGCGGCCAACCTCGTCCGCACCGAGGAAGACTTCACCGGCAGCATCTACCCGGTGCTCGAGGCCATCGAGGAGCAGGTCGTGCTGCTGCGCCTGTTCGGTGAGATGGCCACCGACCAGCACGGTGTGTCCGTCAGCATCGGCCGGGAGAACGCGCCGTTCGGGCTGGCCGAGACATCCGTTCTCACCAGCGGCTACTCGTCGCAGGGTGGCAACCTGGCCCGCCTCGGCGTGCTCGGCCCGACCCGGATGGACTACTCCAACAACATGGCGGCCGTGCGCGCGGTCGCCCGCTACCTTTCACGCCTACTCGGCGAGAATTGACCAGTTCCCCGGGCCGAGAAGCCGGGGGAGCACCACGTATCAGAACATATCGAGGAGAGCCAGCTTTGGCTGACCATTACGAAGTACTCGGCGTTGCACGCGACGCCACCACCGACGAGATCAAGAAGGCGTACCGCAAGCTCGCCCGGCAGCTGCACCCCGACGTGAACCCGGGCGCGGACGCGTCGGAGCGGTTCAAATCCGTGACGCACGCCTACGACGTGCTGAGCGACGCGAAGCAGCGCGACAACTACGACCGCGGCGGGAACGGCCGCTCCGGCGGCGGCAACGGGTACGCCGACGCCAACTTCGGCAACTTCGGGGACATCTTCGAGACCTTCTTCGGCGGAGGCGGAGGCGGCGGCACCCGCGGCCCGAGGTCCCGCCGGGAGCGCGGCCAGGATGCACTGGTCCGGGTCGAACTCGACCTCGACGAGGTCATCTTCGGCACCCACCGTGAGCTCGAGGTGGACACCGCCATCGTCTGCACCAGCTGCAGCGGCACCTGCTGCCAGCCGGGCACGTCGCCCGTCACCTGCGACATCTGCCACGGCACCGGCAACATCCAGCGTGCCGTCCGGTCGCTGCTGGGCAACGTCATGACCAACAGCCCCTGCGGTTCCTGCCGCGGCTACGGCACGATCATCGCGACCCCCTGCGTCACCTGCCAGGGCCAGGGCCGCGTGCGCGCGCGCCGCACGGTGCCCGTCGACATCCCGGCCGGCGTCGACACCGGGCTGCGCCTGCAGATGCCCGGCAGCGGCGAGGCCGGCCCGGCCGGCGGCCCCAACGGCGACCTGTACCTCGAGATGAAGGTGCGCCACCACGACGTCTTCAGCCGCGACGGCGACGACCTGCTCGCCACCCTCGAGGTGCCGATGACGGATGCGATCCTGGGCACCACCGCCACGGTGAAGGCCCTCGACGGGGACATCGAGGTCGAGATCAAGCCCGGTATGCAGAGCGCGGAGGTCATCACGATCAAGGAGCGCGGGGTGACTCGCCTGCGCGGGAACGGGCGCGGCGACCTGAAGATCGGCGTGCACGTGACCACCCCGACGCGCCTGGACCACAAGGAACGCGAACTGATCGAAGCGTTCGCGGCCCGGCACAAGGCCCCCGCGCCGGCGCTCAGCGCCTTCCAGCAGGGCTTGTTCGCCAAGCTCCGCGATCGGTTCCGCGGCTAGGCGTCCATGGCACACTTCTTCATCGATGAGGCCCTCCGGGCCTCGGACTGCACGGTCGGGGGCGTCGTCGGCATCGGCGGCGCCGAGGCGCGGCACGCGGTCACCGTCAGCCGGGTTCGCCCGGGAGAGCACCTGCAGATCGGAAACGGCGCGGGGCTGATGCTCGGCGCCACCGTGGTCGGCGCTGAGGCGTCCCTGCTCACCCTGCGGGTGGACACGGTGACCGTCAGCGCGCCGCCGACCCCGCGCATCCGCCTGGTCCAGGCTCTCGCCAAGGGTGACCGGGACGAGTTGGCCGTGCAAGCGGCCACGGAACTCGGCATCGACGGGGTGATCCCGTGGGCCGCCTCGCGCTCGGTGACCCGCTGGGAGGGCGCCAAGATCGCCAAGGGCCGGGACCGCTGGTCGAGCATCGTGCGTGAGGCGTCCAAGCAGTCGATCCGGGCCTGGCTGCCCGCGGTCGGTGACCTGGCGAGCACGAAGACGCTGGCGACCCTGGCCGGCTCCACCCGCATGCTGCTGCTGGAGCCCACCGCGACCGAACGCCTCACCTCGCAGGCCGCACCGACCGACGACCGCGACATCCTGCTCGTGGTCGGCCCCGAAGGCGGCATCTCGCCCGCGGAACTCACCCTGCTCGAGCAGGCCGGGGCCACCCGGGTGCGACTCGGCGACAACGTGCTGCGCACATCCACCGCCGGGCCGGCCGCCCTGGCGATCCTGAACGCGACGCTCGGCCGCTGGTAGCCGGGAAGCTTAAGATAGAGACATGTCTTCCACCGGTGCAGAACCGTCCATTTTCAGCCGCATCGCCGCGCGCGAGATCCCGGCGACGATCGTCGCGGAAACCGACCGGATCATCGCCTTCAACGACATCGCGCCCCAGGCCCCGGTGCACATCGTCATCACGCCCAAGACCGGCGAATACCGCAACGTGGTCGAACTGGCGGCCGGCGACCCCGGACTGCTGGCCGAACTCGTGGCCGTGGCCGACGCACTCGCGGCCGACCTCGCCGACGGGCAGTTCCGTCTCGTCTTCAACACCGGGGCGGCGGCCGGTCAGACCGTCTTCCACGTCCACGCCCATCTCCTGGCCCAGCAGCCCGGGGATCCAGCACTCGGGGAGGGATCGCTTGGGTTCCGCTGACTCCCACGAGCCCGGCCGGGCCGAGGTCCGCGTCCAGGTCGACGGCATCGCTATGGTGCGTTTGCTGGGTGCGCAGGATCGCCTTCTCGCCACCATCGAGAAGGAGCACCCGGGCGTCACCGTGCACGTGCGCGGCAACGAGATCACCCTCTCCGGTGAGGCGGGCCCGGTCGAGGCGGCGCGCTTGCTGATCGAGGAACTCCTGGTCATGATCCGCTCGGGCCGGGACCTGGCCGAGTCCGAGGTGAGCACGTCGGCACGGATGCTCGGAGAAGACAGCAGCACGAGTCCGTCCGAGCGCCTCGGCCCGGCACTCCTGACCTCCCGGGGCCGCAGCATCCGTGCCAAGACGATCGGGCAGAAACGCTACGTCGACGCCATCGACACCGACACGATCGTGTTCGGCATCGGGCCGGCCGGGACCGGCAAGACCTACCTCGCGATGGCCAAGGCCGTGCAGGCGCTGCAGCGCAAGGAGGTCGACCGGATCATCCTCACCCGCCCCGCCGTCGAGGCCGGGGAACGCCTCGGCTTCCTGCCCGGCAGCCTGACCGAGAAGATCGACCCGTACCTGCGGCCCCTCTACGACGCCCTCAACGAGATGATGGACCCGGAGCTCGTCCCCAAACTGCTGGCCGCCGGAACCATCGAGGTGGCCCCGCTGGCGTACATGCGCGGGCGCACGCTCAACTCCTCCTTCGTCGTCCTCGACGAGGCGCAGAACACCACGCCGGAGCAGATGAAGATGTTCCTGACCCGGCTGGGCTTCGGTTCCAAGATGGTCGTCACCGGCGACATCACCCAGATCGACCTGCCGGCCGGATCGAGCGGGCTCCGGCTCGTCAGCCGCGTGCTCGAAGGCGTCGACGAGATCGCCTTCGTGCGCCTGACCAGCGACGACGTGGTGCGCCACTCTCTGGTCGGCCGCATCGTCGACGCGTGGACCGAATACGACGCCCAGAAGCAGGCCCTGCGCTACGAGACCGAGCAGGCGCACGAATTCGCCAACCGCGGGCCGGGCCGCCCCAACACCCCCCGTGACCGCCTTCCGAAACGGAGACCTTCTTGAGCATCGAAATCAACAACGAATCGGCCATCCCGGTCGATGAGGCCGCCATCCTCCGCCTGGCGGCGTACGCGCTGGACTCCATGCACGTGCACCCGGATGCCGAGCTGGCGATCGTGCTCGTCGACGAGGGCGCCATGGAACAGCTGCACGTGCAGTGGATGGACGAGCCGGGGCCGACCGACGTGCTCAGCTTCCCGATGGACGAACTGCGCCCGGGCACCGAAGACGCCGAAACGCCGCCTGGACTGCTCGGCGACATCGTGCTCTGCCCGCAGGTCGCGCAGGCCCAGGCCGAGACCGCCGGCCACAGCACCCTCGAAGAACTGTTCCTGCTGACCACCCACGGCACCCTGCACCTCCTCGGGTTCGACCACGCCGAGCCGGCCGAAGAGAAGGAGATGTTCGGCATCCAGCGGGACATCCTGATCGGCTTCGCCCTGCAGGAACGCCTCCGCAACCGATGATCGTCGGGTGGTTTCTCGCGGCAGCCATCGTGCTGGTCGCCTTCGGCGGCCTGATGGCCGCCGTGGACGCCGCCGTCACGGTGCAGTCCAGGGCCGACATCGCCGAGCTGGCCGAGAAATCACGGGCGAAGAGGTCCCTGACGGCGATCGCCGCCGACACCGGGGCGCACCTGAACACGATCAGCTTCGTGCGGATCATCGCCGAGACCACGGCGGCCGTGCTCGTGACCCTCGTGTTCGCGACCACCATCGAGCAGCTGTGGCTCGCCCTGCTCCTCTCGTCCCTGCTGATGACCGCGGTGTCCTTCGTGCTGGTCGGGGCGAGCCCGCGCAGCGTCGGGCGGGCGCACCCCACCGGGCTGCTCCGGGCGACGGCGCCGCTGGTGCACTTCCTCCGCGTGCTGCTCGGGCCGATCGCGAACGCGCTCGTGGCGCTCGGCAACCGGGTCACCCCCGGCCGCACCCGGCTCGCCACGTTCACCTCGGAGGACCAGCTGCTGAGCATGGTCGACGAGGCCACCGAGCTCGACGTGCTCGAGGAGGAAGACCGCGAGCTGATCCACTCAATCTTCGAGTTCAACGAGACCGTGGTGCGTGAGGTGATGATTCCGCGCACCGACATGGTCACCATCGAGGCGGATTCCTCGCTCGGCGCGGCCATGGGCCTGTTCCTGAGCAAGGGGTTCTCGCGCGTGCCCGTCATCGACGGTGAGGTCGACGACGTCACGGGCATCCTCTATCTTCGCGATGTGGCCCGGCTCGTCTACGAACGCCCCCCGAACGTGGAGAGCCTGACCGTCCGTGAACTGGAACGGCCCGCGGTGTTCGTACCGGAATCGAAAAAGGCCGACGCCCTGCTGCGGCAGATGCAGTTGGAGTCGAACCACCTCGCGATGGTCGTCGACGAGTATGGTGGGATCGCCGGACTGGTCACCCTCGAAGACCTGATCGAGGAACTCGTCGGGGACATCTCCGACGAATACGACCGTGACGTCGTCGAGGTCGAAGACCTCGGCCACGGCCGGTTCCGGGTGAGCGCCCGGCTGCCGGTCGATGAGCTCGGCGAGCTGTTCGACCTGGAGCTCGACGACGACGAGGTCGACTCGGTGGGCGGACTTCTGGCCAAGGCGCTCGGACGGTTGCCGGTGGCCGGGTCGGTCGCCTCCACCAGCGGGCTGGTCCTCACCGCGGAACGCACAGAGGGCCGCCGCAAGCGCATCAGCACCGTGCTGGTGGAACGAGACCAAGCGTTGATTGATGCACAGACCGCATTCCTCGGGGTGTCGGACGATGAGAGAGTGAATGGTCATGACTAAAGAAGATGGATTCCGCGCGGGCTTCGTGTCGTTTGTGGGACGCCCCAACGTGGGAAAGTCCACCCTGACGAATGCGCTGGTGGGGGAGAAGGTCGCCATCACGTCCTCGAAGCCGCAGACCACCAGGCGAGCAATCCGCGGGATCGTGCACCAGAAGAACGGTCAGCTGATCCTGGTCGACACCCCCGGCATCCACAAGCCGCGCACCCTGCTCGGGGAGCGTCTGAACAGCCTGGTGCAGTCCACCCTCGCCGGCGTGGACGTGGTGGGCCTGTGCATCCCGGCGAACGAGCCGATCGGCCCGGGCGACCGTTTCATCAACGAGCAGCTCGACAACTTCCCCCGGGCCCGCAAGGTGGCCATCGTGACCAAGATCGACACGTCCTCCAAGACGAGTGTCGCCAACCAGCTCCTCGCCGTCTCCGAGCTGCGCGACTGGGAAGCGATCGTGCCGATCTCGGCCACCAGCCGCATCCAGCTCGACATCCTCAGCGCCGAGCTGCTGCGGCTGCTTCCGCTTTCGGATGCGCCGCTCTACCCGGCCGACGCGGTCACCGACGAGAGCCTCGAGTCGCGCATCTCCGAGTACATCCGCGAGGCGGCGCTCGAGGGCGTCACCGACGAGCTGCCGCACTCGATCGCCGTGACCATCGACGACATCATCGAGCGCGACGACCAGGAACTGGTCGAGGTCTACGCGAACCTGTTTGTCGAACGGGACAGCCAGAAGGGCATCATCATCGGCAAGTCGGGCAGCCGGTTGAAGGATGTCGGCATGCGCGCCCGCAAGCAGATCGAGCCCCTCGTCGGCAAACGGGTCTTCCTGTCGCTGCGGGTCAAGGTCGCTAAGGAATGGCAGCGCGACCCGAAACAGCTGGGCCGCCTCGGCTTCTAGCCGGCCCGTCCGCCGCGGGCTGATGCTCGTGCTCGCGCCCGCACCGCGGCGGGATGCTGGTGCCGGTCACCATCTACGCCTCCATGACCACGGCCATGGCGATCACCGTGACCCCGTGCTCCGCCCCGGTCGCGGTCGGTGCCGCCCTGTCCTGGTCTCCGATTCCCTGCTGGCGTTGAACAAATTCGTACCGGACGCGGGAATCTGGGAGAGCGGCTTCCTAGTCATGCTCAGCTACATCGCGGCCCAGTGCCTCATCGTCCTCGGCGTCGCCCGGGCTGGCGAGTCTGAATGCCAGCCGTAAATTCTCTGTAACGACGGCGGCGGTTCCTGAAGTGTCCTTCAGAACCGGTCTCCCGCGTGCCACTTCGCCGTGGTCGGTGTGAGAGTGGGTGGCGGAGGATTCGCATCATGACCGATCTGCTCGACACCAGTCTCCTGGCCGGCCCGTTCCTCCTCGGGCTGTACGCGCTGACCGGTGTCGTCGTCGTGGTGCTGGCACTGCGCCGCCTGAGCATCCGTCGTGCGCTCGTCTTCCTCGCGGGCGTTGCCGCCGCCGCCGTGTCCGGTTGGGTGCTGGTCTGGCTGCTCAGCGACGTCTGGGATGTCTTCGGAGTGTCCATGTCCCTGCCGACCCGCGTGTGGGTGACCGCCCTCTTCGCCGCGCTCGTGCTCGCCGTCACCAACCTCATCGGCAGCACCCGATGGCGTCGCACGGTCGCCGTCGCCGCCATTCCCCTGATCCTGCTGTGCACGGCCGCGGGAATCAACGCCGAATTCGGCGAGTACCCCACCCTCCGGATTGCCCTGGGGCTCCCGCTCTACGGCTCGCTCGACCTGATGCAGCGGGCGCCGGTCGGGTCCACCGGCGGCGCGATCGGAAAGGTCACCATCCCGGCATCCACCTCCGGCTTCGCAGCGCGGCCCGCATTCGTGTACCTGCCCGCCGCGGCCCTGGTCGACCGGCCGCCGATCCTGCCCGTCGTGGAGATGCTCTCCGGGCAGCCGGGGAGCCCGTCGGACGTTTTCACCTCCGACCGGCTCGCCGAAATCCTCGACGCCTACGCGGCCGCGCACCACGGCCTCACGCCGATCATCGTCGTGCCCGACCAACTGGGCGCCCCGGACAGGAACCCGATGTGTGTCGACTCCCCGCTCGGCAACGCCGCCACCTATTTGACGGTCGACGTGCCGGCCTGGATCCGGTCGCACCTGGCGGTGGCGGCCGCGCCGACCGGCTGGGCCATCGCCGGTTTCTCCCAGGGCGGCACCTGCTCGATCCAGCTCGGAGCCGCGCACCCGGAGCTGTACGGCACGATCTTCGACATATCGGGCGAAATAGCGCCGAAGTCCGGCAGCCCGGACCACACCATCCAGATCGGGTTCGACGGCAGCGCGGCGGCCTACGCCGCCGCGGCGCCGACCGCCATCCTGGCCGCGCACGCCCCCTACGCGGCGCTCCACATCATCTTCGCCGTCGGCGCCGACGACGCCCGCTACCTGGCCTGGGCGCACACCCTCGAGACCGCAGCGCGCCGGGCGGGCGCGACCACGGAACTCATCGTGTCACCGGGCACGGCACACGATTGGCACACGGTCATCTACGCCTGGACACGCGCGCTCCCGGTCATCGCGACAACCACCGGATTACCGGCCTCACCGTGACAGGCCTGCGGCGCCTGGTGGCCGGGCAGCCCCTGGCCATGGGGTACGCGCTGCTGCTGCTGGCGGCCCTCGTCACGGGGCCGCTCACCGGACCGTCGCCCGCCCTGAGGGGGATCCTCGGCACCGGGTACGAATCGGTGGTCGAAAACGGCCACTGGTGGAGCCCCCTCACCTCCGTCTTCTTCGTCGACAACGCCGCAGAAGTCGTCCTGGCGCTCTTCGCCGCGGTCGTCGTGCTCGGCCAGGCCGAACGGCTGATGGGCGGCGTCCGCACCGCGATCGCGTTCGTCGTCACGGCCGTCCTTGGTGCCGGCCTCGGCATCCTCGGGCAGAGTCTCGGCGTCGCCGGCGGCGAGTTCTGGTCCCGACGGGTGAGCGAACTCTGGTCGCTCGACCCCTTCACTCCGATCGTGGGAACCATCATGGCCGCCAGCTTCTACGCCGGACCGCTGTGGCGCCGCCGCATCCGCGTGTTCACAATCTCGGGCGCGCTGGTCCTCCTGCTGTACTCCGGCCAGCCCTCGGATGTCTACCGTCTGATCGCTGCCCTCGTCGGTCTCGGCCTCGGGGCGGCCTTCCGCCCGCGGCCGATCGACCTCACCTGGCGGCGCAGCTCACACCATGAGACCCGCACGCTCCTCGCCGCGGTCGTGGGAGTGCTCGCGGTCGGACCGCTCATCACCATCTTCTCCGGCGCCCGGTTCGGGGTGCTGGCGCCGCTCGGCCTCCTGCTCACTCAGGACGTGCCGGCGGCCGGCGACGTCGTCGACCGGTGCCTGCTGGGCGACATCACCCGGCAGTGCGTGCACGAGCTCACCCTGGAACGGGTCGGCGGCGTCGGGCCCGTCCTGGTCAGCCTGCTCCCTTTGGTCACCCTGCTCGTCGCCGCCTACGGCCTCGCCAGGGGACGGCGCTTCGGCGCCTGGCTCGCGATCGTCGTCAACGCCGCAATGGCTGTGCTCGGCGCCTGGTACTACGGGCTCCTGCCGATCTCCGGCCAGCCGTACGTGTGGCGGTGGCACCCCCTGCGCTACTGGGAAGTCGCACTCGTGCTCGTGGTTTCCGTGCTCGTGCCGGTCGCGACGGCGATCCTGATCGCCGCGAACCTCCGGCGATTCCCCGTGCGCAGCCGTCCGGGCGTGCGTCGGCGCTTCGCGCTCTCGATCGTGGCGGGTTTCCTCGCACTGGCCTCGCTTTACGTCACCGGCGGCTGGCTGTTGCGCGACCGTTTCCGCCCCACGGTGACCCTGCTGGATCTCGTGACGGATGTCCCGGAGCGGTTCATTCCGGTCGGCTTCCTCCGCCTGGAGCGGCTCTCCTTCCTCCCGACGGACTGGGTAACGACCGCGCTCTACCAGTGGGTGGGCCCCGCGTTCTGGATCATCGTGATCGTCGGCGCCATCCAGGGCATCCGCAGCAGCGGGTCCGGGGGCGGGAACGACCAGGCCAGGCTGCGGAAGTTACTCATCCGCGGCGGCGGAGGCGGGTCCCTGGCCTTCATGACCACCTGGGACGGCAACTCGATCTGGTTCAGCCCGTCCGGAACGACGGCCATCGCCTACCGGGTGTTCAACGGCGTTGTGATCACCACGACGGAACCGGTCGGCCCCATCGAAGACGGCGCCCAGGCGATCGCGGACTTCGCCACGATGTGCGACGACAACGGCTGGGTGCCCGTCTTCTACAGCCTCCACGACCACTGGCAGCCCACCTTCGCCGGAATGGGCTGGCGGTCCATGGGCATCGGGGAGGAGACCATCCTGCGGCCGCGCACCTGGGACACGAGGGGCAAGAAGTGGCAAGACATCCGCTCGTCAATCAACCGGGCCGACCGCGCCGGGGTGCGGGCGGAATGGACGGACTATCGCAGCCTGACCCTGCTGCAGGCCGTGCAGATCTCCGAGATCTCGGAACAGTGGGTGCAGGAGAAGGAGCTGCCGGAACTCGATTTCACCCTCGGCGGACTCGATGAGCTCCGTGACCCGGCGGTGCGACTGATGCTGGCGATCGACGCCGATGACCACGTGCACGCCGTGACCAGCTGGCTGCCGAGCTACCGCGACGGGGTCGTCATCGGCTGGACGCTGGACTTCATGCGCCGCCGACCGGACAGCATGAACGGGGTGATGGAATTCCTGATCGCGCAGACGGCACAGACGATGAGCGAACGACCCGAGATCGAGTTCCTCAGCCTGTCCGCGGCCCCGTTGGCCCGCACCGGGGGAGGAGCGGGCGACGAGCGGGACGGCAGCCTGGCGGCACGGGTGGTGAACTTCCTCGGCCGAGCGCTGGAGCCGGTCTACGGCTTCCAGTCCCTGCTGGCGTTCAAACGCAAGTTCCAGCCCGAGTTCCACCCCCTGTTCATGGCCTACCCGGATCCGGTCGCGCTGCCGACCATCGGGCTGGCTCTCGCCCGCGCCTACCTGCCGTCGCTGTCCATGCGGGAGGCCGTTGCCTTCGCCCGCAGCCTCGGCTGAAACCCTCGCTGCCGAGAATGCAATCACGCGAGCCGGGAATCGGTGCTAAATTAACAGAATGCATGCCGGTGTGCTCCTCCTTAGCTGCCGCGACGAGTCCTAATCTGAGGCCTCCCTCGTCGCGGAGTTTGTCGTTGGCTGACCACCATTCGCGAGGAGATGAAGGATCATGAAGAACAATCAAACCGCATCGGCGATGCCGATCCACAAATACCGCCCGTACCACGAGCAGTTCCGGGTCAACCTGCCCGACCGCACCTGGCCGTCCGGGCACATCGAGCAGGCGCCGCGCTGGTGCGCCGTCGACCTGCGCGACGGCAACCAGGCCCTGATCGACCCGATGAGCCCCGAGCGCAAGCGCATCATGTTCGACATGCTCGTGCGCATGGGCTACAAGGAAATCGAGGTCGGGTTCCCCTCGGCGAGCCAGACCGACTTCGATTTCGTGCGCAGCCTGATCGACGAGGACGCCATCCCGGACGACGTCACCATCCAAGTGCTCACCCAGGCGCGTGAACACCTGATCCGTCGCACCTACGAGTCGATCGCGGGCGCGAAGCAGGCCATCGTGCACCTGTACAACTCCACCAGCATCCTGCAGCGCGAGGTGGTGTTCCGTGAAGACAAGCAGGGCATCATCGACATCGCCCTGTTCGGTGCCCGCACCTGCCGCGCGATGGAAGCCACGATCCCGGGCACCACCGTCTACTACGAATACTCCCCGGAGAGCTACACCGGCACCGAGCTCGAGTTCGCCGTCGACGTCTGCAACCAGGTACTCGAAATCCTCGAGCCGACGCCGGAGCGCAAGGTCATCATCAACCTGCCGGCCACGGTGGAGATGGCCACGCCCAACGTCTACGCCGACTCGATCGAGTGGATGGGCCGGCACCTCGCCCACCGCGAGAACGTGCTGATCAGCCTGCACCCGCACAACGACCGCGGCACCGCGATCGCCGCCGCCGAGCTGGGCTACCTGGCCGGCGCCGACCGCATCGAAGGCTGCCTGTTCGGCAACGGGGAGCGCACCGGCAACGTCGACCTGGTCGCCCTCGGCGTGAACCTGTTCACGCAGGGAATCGACCCGCAGATCGACTTCAGCAACATCGACGAAGTCAAGCGCACCGCCGAGTACTGCAACCAGCTGCCGGTGCCCGAGCGCAGCCCCTGGGCCGGCGACCTCGTCTTCACGGCGTTCAGCGGGTCGCACCAGGACGCCATCAAGAAGGGCTTCGAGGCGATGGCCGCGGATGCCGCAGCTACCGGCCGCTCCGTCGACGACCTGGTCTGGGCCGTGCCGTACCTGCCGATCGACCCGAAGGACCTCGGCCGCAGCTACGAGGCCGTCATCCGGGTCAACTCCCAGTCCGGCAAGGGCGGGGTCGCGTACCTGCTGAAGACCGACCACGCCCTCGACCTGCCACGCAAGCTGCAGATCGAATTCTCGGGCGTCGTGCAGTCCAAGACCGACCAGGAAGGCGGCGAGGTCACCAGCGAACAGATCTGGGAGATCTTCAACGACGAGTACCTGCCGGCCAGCCACACCACCCCCGACGCCAAATGGGGCCGCTTCGAGCTGCACTCCACGCGCACGTCGAGCGATCTCTCCGGCACGGTCGACCTGTCGGTGGACCTGCGGGACGACGACACAGTGTCCAGCGCCGTCGGCTCGGGCAACGGCCCGATCGCCGCGTTCCTCGGCGTGATGGCCGAGCGCGGCATCGCGATCACCCTCTACGACTACGTGGAGCACGCCATGTCGGCCGGCGGCGACGCCCTCGCCGCCGCGTACGTCGAACTGGACGTCAACGGCAAACGGTTCTGGGGCGTCGGCATCGACGCGGACATCTCGACCGCGTCGCTCAAGTCCGTCGTGTCCGCAGTGAACCGCGGCATCCGCTCCGAAGCCGCCAACCGCGCCCTGGCCGAGGTCAGCGTCTAGTCCGACCCGGTCCGACCCCGTCCACCCGGGTAGGCCCGAGGCCCGGGCACACCGAAAACGCCGTTCCGTCCGAGAATCGCCGCCAGTCGGCGGCCCTCGGGCGGAACGGCGTTCTTCGTCCGCGGTTGCGCGGTGCGGCGGCTGCTAGACGTGCGCGGTGTGCGTACGCACCGGCTCTGTGCGCACCGGGTTCGCCTGAGCCACCGGCTCCCCGTGGAGCATCTTCTCCGCCGACCGGGTCGGGGCCAGCGCGGCCGTGCAATCCTCGATCGCCCCGGACAGAAGCGCGTAGAGCTGGCCGTCCGGATCGGGCGTGCAGGCCTCCGCGATGCCCTGCACCGAGACCCGGATGATGGTCTCCGCGGTGCGGTCCGTGAACTTGCTTCGCGTCCAGGAGCCCATGGAGGAGATGAACTCCCGCGCCCAGCGTTCGGTTTCCGGTGCGGAGTCGAACGCCGTCCGGATCCGGCCGGCGATGTCGTCGCTGAGTTCGCCGTCGGTGTGGGTCAGGTGTCGCTCGCAGTTGAGGATCCCCACCGCCAGCGCGCGCTGGTGGTCGGCGCTCGTGACCGGCAGGGCGGAGGCGGCAGCGCGGAGGGCGATCAGCAGGCGAACCTGCGGATTGTCGCCGTTCAGCCCGATCACCGACGGGATCAGGGGAACCAGGCGTGCCCGGGCGGTGTCCGAGGTGCAGTCGTTCACCATTCTCGCCAGGGAGGCGAGCAGAGGATGGGTGCAGGCCGGATGGTCCGTCCACGATTCGCCCGCGAGATAGGACGCGAACTCCATGAAACAGGCGCCCGAGCGCGGGTTCCGGTGTTTGCCTCGGGACAGCACCGGCATCAGGTCCGGCATCGATTCGGGCGGGTTGCCCTTGAACTTGTTCATGAGGATCCTCCAAACAATGTGAGTTCTTCTCATTAGTCTCACCCCGGATCGGGTGAAAGGCGAGAGCGGAATTCGTCGTGAGGGGGGATTGTCAGATGCCGCGATTGCGGCCCCGGCGGAAGGCGACCACGTTCTCGCGTCGTCTCCACCGGGGCCAACTGCCGATCGCCCGCTGCTGCGGCAGGCTCCAGCCGTAGCGGGCGGCGAGTACCCGGATGACCGTGGTCACGATGACGCAGCTGATCCCGGCGATGGTGATCGGAACCTGCAACAGGAACAGCACCACCAGGAGTCCGCTGCCCGCCCCGGCGGCCACCGCGTAGAACGAGCCGACGTGCATGACTGCGATGGGAACGTTCAGCATCATGTCGCGCAGGGCCGACCCGCCCACGGCCGTGACGACCCCCACGAACAGGGCGGGCACCTCCGGCAAGCCGGCGGCGAGCGCCTTGCTGGTGCCCAGGGCACCGAACAGGCCGATGGTGACGGCGTCCAGGGCGATGATGAACGGGCCGAGGCGGTTGAACAGACTCTGCAGCAGCATTCCGAGCAGGGCGGCTCCGGCGGCCACGGGCAGGTACCAGTTGCTCTGCAGCGCCGCCGGCACCCCGTCGAGGAGGATGTCGCGGAGCAGCCCGCCGCCCAGGCCCACGGTGACTCCGATCAGGGCGATCCCGAGCAGGTCGAAACGCCGATCCGTGAAACGCCCCGCGAACATGGCGCCCTGAATGGCGCCGATGGCGACGGCGGCGAGGTCGAGCCAGAGCGGGATGAAGAAAGACGTGGAGGGCACCCCTAATGAAACCACTGAAAGCCCCCGCCCGGCGCGGCGGCCGGCCGCTCGGCCGCGCGCGTGGCTTCCAGGTGGGAGAATCGACGGGTGCCTGTATATCGTGATGAAGCCGTCGTGCTGCGCACCCAGAAGCTGGGTGAAGCCGACCGGATCGTCACCATGCTCACGAGGCAGCACGGCAAGGTGCGCGCGGTCGCCAAGGGCGTGCGTCGCACCGCCTCCAAATTCGGGGCCAGGCTCGAACCGTTCATGGTCGCCGACGTGCAGCTTTACGAGGGTCGAACCCTCGACATCATCACCCAGGCCGAATCGCTGGGTTCCTACGGCGCCCTGATCGCCGACGACTACCCGAGCTACACCGCCGCCAGCGCCATGGTCGAGACGGCCGACAAACTGACCGAGGCGGAGGGGTCCCTGCAGCAGTACCTGCTGCTCGTCGGCGCTCTCCGATCCCTCTCCCGCCGGGAGCACGGGGCCGGCCTCACCCTCGACTCCTACCTGCTGCGCGCCCTGTCGATGGCCGGCTGGGCGCCCAGCTTCGAGGACTGCTCCCGGTGCGGCGCCAAGGGCAGCCACTCTGCCGTGGTCGTGCAGGTCGGCGGGATCGTCTGCGACGACTGCGCCGCCCCCGGCTCGCCGAGGCTCGACCCGGCCACGATCGCACTGCTCGCCTCCCTTCTCACGGGCGACTGGGAGCACGCACAATCAACCCCGGACCAGACCAGAGCCCAGGCCACCGGAATCGTCGCCGCGTATACGCAGTGGCATCTCGGGCGCGGCCTCCGATCCTTGGAGCACGTCAGTCGATGATCCCCAACCCCTTCGGCCAGAAGCCGTTCACCCACAAGGACGCGGTGGCTTACAAGCCCCTCGACTGGACCGGCCTGTATCCGCCGGCGCTGCCCGCGAAGGCCGTGCCCGAGCATGTGGCCGTCGTCATGGACGGCAACGGCCGGTGGGCCAACGCCCGCGGACTCCCGCGAGTGGAGGGACACAAGGCGGGGGAGGGAGCGCTGCTCGACGTCGTCTCCGGCGCCATCCAGATCGGGGTCAAGCACCTGAGCGTCTACGCCTTCTCCACCGAGAACTGGAAACGTTCACCCGATGAGGTGCGCTTCCTGATGGGGTTCAACCGGGACGTTCTGCACCGCCGGCGGGACCAGCTCAACGAGTGGGGCGTGCGGGTGCGGTGGGCCGGGCGCAAGCCCCGGCTCTGGGCATCCGTCATCACCGAACTGCAGTACGCCGAGCGTCTCACCGCCGGCAACGACGTGCTCACCCTGACCATGTGCGTGAACTACGGCGGGCGCACCGAGATTGCGGATGCTGTGCGCGCGCTGGCCGAGGACGTCGCCGCGGGCAGGCTGAAGCCCTCCGGCATCACCGAGAAGGCCATTCAGAGGCACCTGTACACCGCCGACCTGCCCGACGTCGACCTGTTCGTGCGCAGCTCGGGGGAGCAGCGCACCAGCAACTTCATGCTCTGGCAGAGCGCCTACGCGGAGATGGTCTTCCTGGACACGCTCTGGCCGGACTTCAGCCGCGTCGACCTGTGGCGGGCGGTGGAACTCTACGCGTCCCGAAACCGCCGGTACGGTGGCGCCGTGGACGCCCCCACCCCCTAGTAGTTCTTAGTTAGGTTGGGCGTGTCGGCTGTTAATCGTCGCTGGAATCTGTTAATTTTCAGGCGTGAATCCTGATGAACTCACCGAGACCAAAGCCGAGTTGG
>NZ_SOGU01000101.1:0-56762 GCF_004403275.1 Cryobacterium sp. TMT4-10 | reverse complement strand
GGCTGCAGCAGCGCGGCCCGCTCCTGCAGGGCCTGGGCGCGGGCCAGCAGGCGGGCGTTGCGGGCCGTGCGCGGCGCCCGCAGCCGGCCCAGCTTGCCGGCGGCGTCGAGGCTGGAGGCGCCGATCTGGTTGCCCGCGTGCTGACGGTAGTCCAGCAAAGGGATTTCGAGCAGGTCGACCTCCCCGGTCGCGGCGGCCACGATCGCGAGCCACTCGTCGTGCACCCAGGCGGCCGGGAACGGGCGCGCCTGCTGCACGAGGTCGCGGCGCAGCATCGCCGTGGCGCCGGTGACGATGTTGCGGCACAGCAGCAGGTCGAGGGCGTGCCCCCGATGTTCCGCGGCCTGGTCGGCGGCGGACACCCCCAGGGTGGCGAGCAGGGTGCGGCCCGTCGGCCGGCCGGCCTCGTCGACGAGGCGGGCATCCGTGTGCAGCAGCTGCAGCGGCGGCCGGGACGCGAACTCGGCGGCCAGCAGGGCCAGCCGTTCCGGGGGCCACACGTCGTCCTGGTCGCTGAGGGCGATCAACTCGCCCGTGCACGCGGCGAGCGCCTGCTCGAAGTTCCAGGTGACGCCGAGCGGCGCCGGGTTGCGGATCATGCGCAGCGTCACGGCCTGCCCCGGATGCTCGCCCTGCCAGGCGGCGAAGACGCGCTCCACCTCGGCCGGGGTGTCGTCGGTGGAGCCGTCGTCGGACACGACGATCTCATCGGCGGGCGCGCTCTGGTCCAGGATGCTGCGCAGCTGTTCCTCGATGAATTCGGAGCCGTTGTAGGTGCAGAGCGCCACTGACACGCGGGGCACGGATGCCGCGGGCGCACGCGAGGCGGAACCGGTCGGGCGGGCCATCAGCGTCGCTTCAGACCGACCGAGAGCACCCCGAGGAACAGGCCGGCCATCACCGTCTGCGAGCCCAGCATCATCAGCAGGGCCGAGGGGATGGCCACCCGCACGGTGGCGCCGGCCTCCAGCGCGCCGTAGCCGCCGGCCGCCCAGCCGACCAGCTGGGTCAGGGCGATGCCCAGGCCGATCAGGAAGAGCACGACGCCGAGGATGGCGCCGCTCTCGAGGCTGATGCGTTTCTCGAGTCGCTCGAAGTTGCGGCTGCGCGGGATACGAAACCCCTCGTGCTGGGCGTAGATCTTGGTCAGCAGGGCGAACAGGAAGGCCTGGTAGCCGACCACCGCCAGCGCGGCCAGGTAGATCTGGCTGGCATAGGTGAAGCCCACTTCCCCCACCACGACGGGTCCGAAGCCGAGCAGGATGGTGCCGAGGAAGCCGATCAGGAACGCGACGCTGCCGGGGATCAGGAACAGCCAGCGCGGGCTGAAGATGAGCAGGAAGCGCAGGTGGCGCCAGCCGTCACGCCAGCTGCGCAGGTGGGGCGGACGGCTGCGGCCGTCTTTCTTGAGGGTGGTGGGCACTTCGCTCACCCGGGACCCGCCCAGGGTGGATTTGACGACCATCTCGCTGGCGAACTCCATCCCCGACGTCTGCAATTTCAGGGCGAGCATGGACTGGCGGTTGAAGCCGCGCAGCCCGCAGTGGAAGTCCTTGATCGGCGAGCGGAACAGGGAACGCCCGATCCAGGACAGCACCGGGTTGCCGAGGTACTTGTGCAGCGGCGGCATGGCACCGGCTGCGATGCCCCCGCGGAAGCGGTTACCCATGACCAGTTCGTCGCCCGCGCGGAGCCGCTCGACGAAGCCGTCGAGCTCGCTGAAGTCGTAGCTGTCGTCGGCGTCGCCCATGATCACGTACGTGCCACGGGCGGCCTCGATTCCGCCGATCAGGGCGCTGCCGTAGCCCTTCTCCGCGACGTCCACCACCCGGGCCCCGTGGGCCTCGGAAATCTGCTGCGACCCGTCGGTGCTGCCGTTGTCGGCGATCAGGACCTCGCCGGCGATGCCGCTCCGCCGCAGGTACCCCTGGGCCTTGTCAATGCAGACCGCGAGCGTTTCTGCCTCGTTGAGGCACGGCATCAGGATCGAGAGTTCAATTGTTTCGGTGATTGTCATGCTCGGTGCGAGTCCTGTCATTGTTGGTCTGGCCCCCTCATCGTACAGAATGTGCTGTGTGGACTTAGGACTGGTGGTGTCGACGCTCGGCCGTGTCGAGAGCCTGAAGCGACTCTTTGATTCCCTGTCCGGGCAGCTTTCAGCGGGTGACACCCTCGTCGTGGTCGCCCAGCGCAACCTGCCCGCGGTGGAGGCACTCGCATCCGCCTACCGCTCGGACAGCATGCGGATCACCGTCACGACGTCGCCGCCCGGGGCGGCCCGCGGCCGGAACGCGGGCGTCGCCGCTCTGCCGGCGGGCCGCGACCTGCTGCTCAATTTTCCCAATGACACCACCTGGTACCCACCCGGCACGCTGCAACGGATGCGGCTCCTCCCCGAGGACTTCCGAGCGGGCGCCCTCACCGTGGTCGACGAGAACGGGCCCAAGTTCGTGCTGCCCGAGCCCGGTGCGACCCTGACCCGGTGGACGGTGTGGAGCGTGATCGAGATGGGCATCCTGATCCGGCGCACCGTGTTCGACCGGCTCGGCGGCTTCGACCCGGAGATCGGCACAGGAGCCCCGACACCCTGGCAGGCCGGGGAGGCCACGGACCTGCTCCTGAAGCTGATCCGCACCGGGCAGCACTCCGGGTTCGCGTGGCAGCCGGCCGCGCTCACCGTGGGCGGGGTCAGCGACCCGAGCGGGCTCAGCAGCGCGGAACGACGGCACAAGCTGCGCGGCTACGGCCGGGGGCTGGGTCGCCTCGTCACCCGCTGGCGGTATCCGCTCTGGTGGCGGTTCGCGTTCCTCGGCGGCGGCCTGTTCTTCGGACTGCGCAATCGCGGGACGAACGCCCTCATCGACGGCTGGTGGGTGTTCCTGGGTCGCCTCGAGGGAATGCTCGGTCGAACCCTCGGCGCCGCCGGCACGCTCACCGCGGTGACCCGGTGACGGCCGACCTGCCCTCGCCGCTCCGACTGCGGCGGGCCACCCTGAGCCTGATCACCCTGCTCGGCGGCGTATCCCTGGCCGTCATCCCCGCGGCGACGGTCGCGATCTCGTCCCGGCTGTTCAGCCGGCCGGAGCAGGGCGTGATTGCCGTGGCGGTAATGGTGGCCACCTTCGCCGGCCAGCTGACCTTCGCGGTCGTGCTCGAGTCCCGGCTCAGTTCGGCGGCCACCGAACGCCGGGTGGTGTTCCCGCTCTGGTTGGCCGGTCTGGCATTGGTCGCCGCCTCGGTGATCGCGCTTAACGCGACGAACCCGGTCGTGCTCTGCCTCGGCCTGCCGCTGCTGATCGCCGCCCTGGAAGTCGGGCGGGGCGTCTCGGTCGCCGAGCGTCTGGACCTGCGGGAGATCTGGGCATCCGTCGCGGTGGGGCTCGGCGCCCTCGGCGGCGTGGCGGCCGCGTTCACCGGCCAGGACTGGGCGCTGATCCCCCTGGTGGCCGGCATCGCGCTGGCGACGCTGGTGCGCTGCCTGCCGGTGACCCATCGGGCCAGCCGTCCGGAGCCGGCCGTGATGGGCTGGGTGGTGGCCGACACGGCGATCACCGGCGTGATCTACCCGCTCCTGAACGCCATGATCCTGACGCTGATCGGGCCCGGCGACGCGGTGCTGTTCACCGCGATCGCGACGGTGTCCGGCCTGCTCGCGATCCCCCTGAACTTCATGCGGCTGCGCCTGCTCAAGGAGCACTCCCGCCTCGACATCGTCGTGTCCGCCGGCGCGGTGCTCGCAGCAGTCGTGGTGCTGGTGGCGCTGGAGCGCACCGGGGTGCTCGGCTTTATCTTCGGCAGCGTCTGGACCAGCTCTGCCGCCATCCTGTCGCTCGTGCTCGCGTGCGGTTGGCGGGCCGCGTCACTCGCCACGACCATTCCGTTCGCCGCGCTGCGCCGGATGGGCGAGGTGCGGCTGCTCACCGGGCTGCGCGCAGCCGTCTCCGTGATGGCGTTCGCCCTCGCCGGGATCGGCCTGGCGCTGCACAGCCTGTCCGCCGTGTTCCTGGGTCTCCTCATCGCCGAGCTGGCGTCGGCCGTGCTCTACGAGCTCGCACGGCGCCGACGGGTGCGCGCCGCCGCACTGGTCGTGGCGGCCGCAGTATGAGCCGCGTCCTCGTCGACCTGCTCTTCTTCACCGGCCGCAAGGGCGGCATGGAGTCGTACGTGCGGGAGGTGTACAGCCGGATCGAGCCCGGTGCCGACGGGATCGAATTCGTCGGCCTCGCGTCGAGCGAGTTGGCGGTCGCGGGTGCCCCCTGGTTTCCGGGCGAGATCGTCGACTCGGGCATCAGCGGCGAGAACCGGATCGCCTGGGCCCGCGGCGAGCTCTTCTCCGTCGGCCGCGCGGCCCGGCGGCAGCGCGCCGATCTGGTGCACTGTCCGGCCAACCTCGGTCCGGCCTGGTCGCGGGTGCCCGTGGTGCTGACCGTGCACGACCTGCTGCCGTTCCGGCATCCGGAATACGTGCCCGGCGCGTACTCGCGCATTCTCCGCACCATGATCCGGGTGGCGGCGCACGGCGCACGCCGCGTTCTCACCGTCAGCGTCGCCTCGGCGGATGACATCGTCCGCTACCTCCGGGTGCCGCCCGCCCGCATCGACGTGGTGCCGCTCGCGGGCCAGGACGCGGACGCGGATTCCGGCACGGCAGCGGCGCCACTCCCCCGGCTGCCGCGCCGGTTGCTGGCCGTGGGCAACCGCATGCCGCACAAAAACTTCCCCCTGCTGCTGGAGGCCCTCGCCCTGGTGCCCGCCGAATCGCGGCCGCACCTCGTCGTCACCGGCAGCCACGGCGACGACCCCCTGACCCCCGTCGTGGCCCGGCTCGGCCTGGCGCCCTGGGTGACACTGCGGGGCTGGCTGAGCGCGGAGGAGCTCGACCGGCTCTACGCCGAGTCGAGCCTGATCGTGTTCCCGACCCTGTTCGAGGGCTTCGGCCTGCCGGTGCTGGAGGCCATGTCCCGGGGCTGCCCGGTGGTCTGCTCCGACATCCCGGTGCTGCACGAGGTCGCCGGGGAGGCGGCCGTCTACGTGGCGCCGCAGGACGCCGAAGCCCTCGCCGCGACGCTGTCCGGCCTGCTCGACGACCCGGCCGAGCTGGCCCGCATGTCAGAACGAGGCCGGGACCGGGCCCGCACCTTTTCGTGGGGCCGGACCGCCCGGGACACCGTGGCGTCGCTTCAGCGGGTTCTCGCCGAGCGGTAGCGCGCCAGGATTTCGTCGACCGAGGCGCCCAGACCGTGGCTGACCCGCTCGCGCTGGAACCAGTCGAGGGTGGAGCGGCGCAGCGGCTCTCCGGCCTCGACCGCCCGCACGATGGCCGCGCCGAGTTCGACGGGGGCCACGGATGCGGCGACGTATCCGTTCACGCCGTCGACGACCAGTTCGGCGGCCGCGTTGTCGGGGCCGGCCACCACCACGCTGGGCGTGCCGAACGTGGCCGCCTCCACCACGACCAGGCCGAAGCCTTCGCGTCGGGATGGGTTGACCAGCACCCGGGCACCCTGCACGAGGCTTCTGAGGTCTTCGTCGCTGACCCGGCCTCGCACGTCGACCGCGGAGTCGAGGCCGAGTGCGCCGACCCGCGCGACCACCCGGGGCGTTTCGGGTCCCGTGCCCACGATGACCGCGCGCAGGGCCGGAATCCGGCTGCGAGCCTCCCGCAGGGCCGGCACCAGGTCGATCAGACGTTTGTCGGCGATGTGGCGGCCCACGAAGAGCAGGTACGGGTCGGCCGGTCGTTCGGTCGTGGCCCCGGGCTCGTCGCCGACGAGATCGACCAGGCCCAGAGTGACCGGCTGCGCGCGCCGCCGGTAGCGGCGCAGGCGGGCTCCGGTGAACTCGCTGTTGACGGTGTGCAGGTCACCGAGACGGATGCCCACCGACTGCAGCAGGAAGGCGATCGCTCCGGACATCGCGCCGGCGTACTGCCGCCATTTGGGCCACGGCCAGACCTCGAGCCAGTCGGCGACCACGAACGCGTGCGTGCCGAGGAGGGCCAGCCGCACCGCGAACAGGTTCAGCACCGGCAGCGTGCTCACGACGACGACGTCGTAGCTTCCGCGCTGGCGGAGGAAGTGGCGAAACAGTGCCCAGGCGAACGCGACCGCGCTCCGCGGGGTGCGGGTGCCGCCGGCGTCGTAGATGTCGCCCCGCCACACCGGAACGAGGGAGAAGGACGCCGCCGGGGGCGCCTCCGCCGCCCACTGCCGGCGGGTGACATAGTCGACGGGGCATCCTCGCTCCACGAAGAGTTCCGCCAGGCGGCGGTACACGCGTTCGCCGCCGCCAGTGTTGACCGGGAACAGGCAGTCGAACGCGACCGCGACTCGCGGTTCAGCCACGGACGGTCTCGGTCTCCGGTTCGGGGACCGCGGCCTCGTTGGCCTCGTTGGCCTCGTAGGCCTCGTAGGCCTCGGCTTCATCGTCGGCCCGGGCGGACCTCATGGCCAGCCGGCCCGACCACATCAGGAAGAGGAGTGAGACGAGGCCGTAGAGCACCACGAGCGTCGGCCAGCCGAGCGGCGGCTGCCAGGCAGGTTCCCTCCACATGGCGCTGACCGGCAGCTCCGTCCCAACGACGTAACGCTGCAGAACAATAAAGTAGGCCACCGTGCCATACAGCACGATGGAACCAAGCGCCACCCAGATGACCCGGGTCGACAGGAAGGCCAACCCGGCGCCCTCAGATCCGGAGAGAACCACGGCCGCGACGATGACCACCCCGAGATACAGGAAGAGTCCGTACCGGCCCTGCCAGATGATGCCGGTCTGGGAGACGCTGTACCCCTGCAGAAACGCCGGCACCAAGATAGAAGCGGCCGTAACCGAAGCCAAAGTGATCAGGTTCCTCCGCCGTGCCACCGCGAATGCCAGGACCACGAGAAGACTGATCGCGGAGACGAGCAGCCAATAGGCGTAGGCGGGAAGTGGCGCGTCGAACCAGCCGAAGTACCCCATTGCCTGCTTGACGAAATTCGGGGTGTTGCGCAGGACGTAGACGAACCCCTGCACGAACGACGCCCCCACGAGAGGGGCATCGGACTTGTCGGCTTGACTGGACAGACTTCCGCCGCCAAGGGTCCAAAGAATTGAGAACAGGGAACCCGCCGCAACCAGGGTGAGCCAAAGATAGCTGGACCCCGTCGTGAAGAGTCTTTTCACGGGCAGCCACCCACCCGCGAGGAAGCAGAGCCCGACGACGACGACCAGCCAGAGCGGTCCAAGGGCACGCGCCGTAGCAAGGACGATTGCGGAAATCGTCACGATGAACCACAGATATCCGCGACTCAAGGTGGATACCGTCCCCAGATTTCGCCCATCGAGCTGTTGAAGCAGCCTCAAAAGGGATACCCACAGGGCCAGCGTCGCAGCGATCTCGATCCCGTTTGGGTTTACGGCGCCAAAGAGATACACAACCATCGGCGCAGCGGCAAAGGCCAATCCGAGCGGCATCCACCGCGCGCGTCGGACCGACATGGCGGTCTGGAAGGCCCACGCGACGAACACAGAACAGAGCAGCCCGCTGACAATGCGCATCGCGTAGATTCCGGTTGAGCCGTCGAAGATCAGGCTGGGCCAGCCGACAGCGTAGTAATACAGCGGGTTGTAGGCACCCACCCAAGTGTTGAACCACAAGGCCCCACCCGGATCCCCGAGTTCCACCCCGCAATCCGCCGGCTGTGCAGACTGAAACACGAAGCACTGAATCTGCGGGTCGTACGAATACTCGGCCGGCAAATCCACGACTGTGTGTTTGATGCCCGGAACGTGATAGCCGATGACCTGCCCGCGAACCTGGGCGATTGCCTTCGTAGCATGAGCATTCTCGTCGGGAACAGAGAAAATTGGGCTGGCAAGCGCCCACAGGATCGAGAGGGCTGACATGATCACGAAGGCAAACCAGAAGACAGATCTGGGCATCAGGACACGGGGTGCGCCGGGAGCCATTGGACGCATCAGGCGGTCATTCCGAAGGCTCGTTTGACATGACGGCGGTAGGCCGCCGTGTACACGCTGGGCGCCGTCTTGAAGAGCAGCGCAGCAATTCCCAGTCGCGGTTCGGCCCGAAGGGTTGCCCACACGTCCGGAACTCGAACGGCACGTCGGCACTGTCGCACGGAATTGCGCGCCTCGGCAGAGGTGTGTCCCCTTGAGATGGCTGTCTGCGCGACCAGCAGCGAAATCAGCGTGCGCATCGAGCGCAAGGGATTCGCGTACATGCCGACGGTGAACTCGTGTCGAAGGTGGGTCGCCAGGTAGTCAAGTGCCACGGTTGTGTCGGCGAGGGTCGGCACTCTCCCCCAGGTGAGCGATTGACCGCTGATGAAATAGCGGTAGGTAGGTGTGGCAACCGCCTTGACCATTCGGGCGTGTGAATAGAGAACGATATTCGTGACCATATCCTCGAAGCGGGCGGCTCCTTCTGGAAAACGCACCGTGTCAAAGAGGCTGCGTCGAAACACCTTGTCCCACGGGAAGGGGGTGAGGCGGTCCAGCATGGCCTGGCGGACCGCTTCCCTGCCGGACCAGACTCCGATACCCCGGGACGCGGCATGGTCCACGGAACCGTCAGTCCTGACGATCTCGCGTCCACCGATAACGATGTCGATCTCCGGCGTAAGCTCCACAGCAAAGATGGCGAGATGGTCATGCAAATACTCGTCATCGCTGTCGAGGAACGTGACATAGTCCCCCGTCGCGTGCGCGAGGCCCGCGTTGCGCGCCGCCGCCACCCCCCGGTTTTCCGTCTGAACGATGAGTCGGATTTGAGCCTCCGGTGAGGCGATCATCAGTTCACGCACCGCGTCGACCGTTCGATCCGTCGACGAGTCGTCGACGATCAGCAACTCCCAATCCATCTCGGTCTGTGCCAAGACGCTCCGAATCGCGCGGCCAATGGTCGCCACGGAGTTGAATGCGGGCATGACCACGCTGAATCGCACGGGGCGGGGTGCGTCGCTCACGTTACGTCCTCGATCCGAGGTGGTTGCCGCCTGCCGCCTGCGACGGGAATCCCAAGACCATGCACGAGAATCCCGATCAGAGGAGACACGCACAGGCTCAGGGTGACCCGAACATCCGACGAGGCCGGAATCATAAGAAGGACGAAGCTTGCGAACGTCGCCGCGATCCATCCGAGCGTGTAGACACGGTGGAGTCCTGAGGCCAGCGCGGCCGCTCCGGTCAGGGTAAGAACCGCCATGCCCCCGGCGCCGAGGGTCAACAGCGCGAGTACGGCACCTCCCACGACGTAGCCGGGACCAAAGATCAACATCAGCCACGGGCCAATCCACCACGCCAGAACCGCCCCTACGACGGAGATCCCGATGATGAGCCCAACCGGCCGCCCAAGGGCACGGAGGCCCCGGTCGCGCTGATTCACGAAGGACGCAATTGCCACCCCCTGAAAAGCTTGGAGGGGGATCATAATCGGAGCACGGGTGAGCTGAACGGCAAGCAGTAAACCGGCCGACGACGCGACGGCCGCTGGTGAGGACGTGAGGCTGAACATGATGGGAAATCCGACGATCAGCGCGGCTGTTGCCGCCGCGGAAACCAGCGCGTAGGAGTGCTGGCGAAGCAATGCGGGGAGCGCGACGTCCGATCTCGCTCGGATGGCCCCACGGGCTTCGCGGGAAATCACAAGGAAGACGATCCAGACGAGGGACGCCAAGGTGCAGGCCACTTCGACGCCCACGACAGTTGCGGTCGTGAGGGCCACAGCGACGACGCAGAGGAAGCGCACAAGCGACTCGCTGCCCATCAGCCAGGAGTAGAGGCGCCAATTCTGGCTTCCCGCCGCCGCGCCGGCCAGGGTGGCGTGGCCGGAGTACGCGAAGCCGGCCAGCGCCACCGCCATGATCACCCATGGGGATCCTGCGGGGAAGAGCTTCTCGGCCCACAGCGCGGATGAGGCGAGGAGTGCTGCGGACACCACCGCGCCGACGATGAGACCAGCGGGCAACACCCTCGTCGAGGTCCGGCCCCGTCCGACACGATCCGCGAGAACGGCACTGCGCACGGCACGCGTGGTCTCGCTCTGAATACCCGAAAGCGTGCCGAAGAGGCCGAAAAGGAGGCCCCAGAAGATCAGGAATTGCGCAGTGTCAGCTGGGGAAAGGGTGCGCGCGACGACCAGCGAGATGAGGAAACCGGCCGCAGCCGCAATCGCGGATGCCACACCGATCCCCGAGGCACCGCGGGCACCAATGGTTGTTTCGCTCGCTGGCATGGCCGTCTTCTCCTCGTCTGAGGTGCGCCATGGTTGCTTCATCATCCTGCTTTCACTGCGCTACCAAACCCGCCCGATTCTACTCTGGAGCGACCTGACCGGGATGACTCGAAGCCGCCCCGGGTCTTCTGGTCCCTGCCGGGGACCCCTTTCGTCCAGTGAACTGTGACACGATTGATGAACCACCGCCCGAGTCCAGCCGATAGAGACCCCCGTGAAATTCGACATCATGATGCCCTTCTATGGGCGCTTCGACCACTTCCAGCAAGCGGTCGAAAGCGTGCGCGCGCAGTCGAATCCGGACTGGAGGATGGTGATCGTGGACGACGTCTACCCGGACCTCGCCCCGGGCGAATGGGCCTGCGGTCTGGGCGACGATCGCATCACCTACATCCGCAATCAAGAGAACCTCGGGCCAAGCCGAAACTACCGCAAATGCGTATCGCTGATGCAGAGCGAATTCGCCGTCATCATGGGCTGCGACGACATCATGCTGCCGAACTTCGTCCGCCGCACCAAGGAGTTGATCGACGAATTCCCGGATTCGTCCATCATTCAGTGCGGTGTGTCCGTCATCGATACCGACGGCCGGCCGATCCTCCCGCTCGCGGACCGCGCCAAATCCTGGTATCAGTTCCGCGGCCGCGGCGCCCGCGAGTATTCGGGTCCAGCTTTGGCCACGAGCCTGATGCGTGGTAACTGGACTTATTTCCCCTCCTTGGTCTGGCGAGCCTCCGAGCTGCGGAAACATGGTTTCCGGGTTGATTTGGACGTCGTCCAGGACCTCGCCATGCTCGCCGAAATCGTAAAGGGAGGGGGCAGCCTGGTGCTCGACGACGAGGTCACCTTCAATTACCGGAGGCATTCGGCGAGCGTTTCGGCGATGACCGGCCCGGACGGGTCGAAATTCGCCCAGGAACGCACGCTCTTCACCGAATCGTCCCGCGATTTCAGCACGATGGGTTGGACCGGCGCTTCCCTCGCCGCGCGGATCCACTTCACTTCCCGGATGAACGCGCTCAGCGAGTTGCCGGCTGCGGTCCGCTCGGGGAACGCCCAGGGGCGCCAAGCACTCCTCCGTCACGTCTTCGGCAAGTAATCCGTGGCTCCGCCTCGAGCCGTTGACCACCGCGGGGACCGCCACCACCCGGCCTGTTGGATAGGATTTTGTTCATGACGACCCTTCTGAAGCACACGTTGATCGTGATGCCGGCCCTCAACGAAGAGGAGTCCGTGGCGGCCGTCGTCGACGAGGTCTATTCGAAACTCCCCGGCATCAGCGTTCTCGTCGTTGACGATGGCTCAACCGATCGAACAGCAGAGCGTGCCAGACTCGCCGGTGCCACGGTGATCAGTTTGCCCTTCAACCTTGGCGTGGGCGGCGCGATGCGGGTCGGCTTTAAGTACGCCTTGGCCCACGACTTCCAAAACGTCGTCCAGGTTGATTCGGACGGTCAGCACGACCCGTCCGGGGTAGCAATGCTCGTGGACGCTCTCGATTCCGCTGATGTGGTCGTCGGCGCGCGTTTCGCCGGTGAGGGCGACTATTCAGTCAAGGGTCCAAGAAGATGGGCGATGATCGTCCTGGCCACAATTATCAGTTCACTCGCGGCGACCAAACTCACCGACACAACGTCCGGTTTCCGCGCGACGGGTCCTCGGGCAGTGCGGCTTTTCGCCGAGCACTACCCGGCGGAGTATCTGGGCGACACCATCGAGTCGCTGGTGATCGCGGCCCGGGCGGGATGCACAATCCGCCAATTGCCCGTTTCGATGCGCCCTCGCGCCGGTGGCGTCCCCTCCCACAACCCGTTCAAGGCGGCGGCATACCTCGGTCGAGCCGGCATGGCCCTGATGATCGCTCTGATGCGACCGCGCGTCCCCCTAGCCACCGAGGTGACCAGTTCATGACCATTGCCAGTTACATCCTTGGAATCGCAGCTGCAATGCTCGCCCTCGGCGTGGTCACCGAGATGCTCCGCCGCCGTCGGTTGCGCGAGCGTCACGCTATCTGGTGGATCATCGCCGGTGTGCTTGCCCTCGTCATTGGGGTTTTTCCTCAGGTCCTCATTTGGACGGCAGCCGCTGTCGGGGTCGAGGTTCCGACAAACCTGGTCTTCTTCGTGAGTCTCTTCATTCTGTTCCTCGTGTGCATCCAGCAGAGTGCTGAGTTGACCGAGCTGGAGGGAAAGACCCGCGCGCTGGCCGAGTATTCCGCCCTATTAGCGAACCGGGTCACCCAACTGGAAACCGCCACCCATCGCGCCGATGCAGGTGACACGCCGTAACGACGGTTGCCGTCCGGGTGGCAGGCCAGGCATCTAATCCATTTTGACGACAACCTTCTTGGCATCCGCGGGGCAAGCCGCACCGAGATCCGCGGCGAGAGAGCTCTCTGCAGTGAGCACGACGGTGCCGGGCCCGGTCAGTTTGATGATCGAGCAGAGGGAGCCGATGTCCTTCTGATCGGCGGTGTAGGCCAGGTAACGCAAGGGGAATCCGTCTTCCGGCTGATCCTCGGACAGGATTTGAAGGAGCCAGAAATTAATCTGTCCCTCATTGTCGTCTCCCGAATGCCAGAGCACGGTCGGAGCAGGCTCGCCCGCGAGCTTGAGGAACCGCTCAGTAGCCGCGTCGCCCTGCCCGAATGAATCGCCCGTGAGGACTCGGGCGACAACGTTTTTGGCGTCGTAGCCCGAAACGAAGTTCGTGAGACTCAATGTGCTTGCAAATGCTCCGGCCAGGGCGGCAAATGCGATCCAACGCAAGGGTCCTGGACCCGTCGCGCGACCCATGAGATCTCCGGCGAATCCGGCCACCAGGATGAGCACCACCACGGCGAACAACCAGAGAAATTTCTGCGGGTAGTAGCCCCACAAAGTAGCCTGACTACGGTTCGAAAACAGGAGAACTCCCAAGCCTGCTCCCAGCCCGGCAATGAGGGCCATCGTCCCCCAGAATATATCTTGGCCGCCTCGAACTGCGGCTAGGCAGATGATCAGCAAGACGAGGGCCCCGAGGAGCGCCGGCGGGAAGGGGTAGATCCCGCCGACGGCAGCGAGGGATCCGCGTTCGCCAAGGAAAGTCGGCAAGGTCAGTGTGATGCCGTACACGGCCAACTGGAAAAAGGCCGCGACGAGGAGGACCAGCGCAATCCCACGCGTCGCGAGGATCGCCTTCCACTTCAGAATCACAACCATAAGCGCCAGTGCTGCCGGAACAACAACGAGGGGGCTCCACACCGCCAACACCAGCGTCCCTGCCACACACAGCAGCCCGAGAACCCAGTCAGGGTGTTCCCGGACATTGGAATAGGCAATCCACGCCGCTAGGACAACCGGCAGAAGGACGTTGACGTTGACGAAACCATACTCGAGGGAGATTCCGGAAATGAACCAGGACAAAGGAAGCAGTGAGGCTCCCGCGCCGACCAGGGCCACGATGACCGTACGTTGACGTTCAACGAGCGAAGCAGCGGCGATACCCGCCAGGAGACAGGACAGCGCGATCAGGAGCATCCACACCTGAGCGAAGGCCCCGACGTCGCTGCGAACCGTTGCCGCAAGAGAGACCCCATGACGGTTCGAAGCCATGACAAGCGCGAGGAGCCCAGCTGGCAGCGGCACGGGGTTCTCGGCAGCCCCCGTCGTGATGCCGTTATTCTCGACGATAAGGCGTGCGAATAGAAGATTGTTCGCGGAATCACCACGTGTGATCCAAGCGAGGGCTGAGGCCCCCGAAATTAGGTGACTCGCAATCAACGTCCCGAACCAGACTGCAGCACCGAGCCAGGGAGCCGCCCAGACCCCGAGGGTGGCACCTGATGGGAGCGTCAGCCGGCCACCCGTTCGGAGTATTCCACCAACTGCAAGGAAACCGCCTACCGCAAACACCGCTGCCAAAGTCAGGTCGAGCGGCAGCCCAAGAACGCGGGTAACCATCATCTCGTAAAGTGCGCAGAGGAGCGGCACCAGCACCAGGGTTGCCATCGTCAGAGCGCCCCCGACGCGGGCCCGCAGCACGATGGCCCATGGGAGAGCGCACGCAATCGCCTGGACCCAGATGGGGAGTCCGAATGCGATGGCCACGCTGGTGGCCAGGATGACCGCAGCCAGGACACCGGCAACGAGAACACCAGGAACTTGCCCAGATCTACGGCCGGACGTGAGGTCGGTTGGTGAGTGACCGTTCATACGAGATGTGGCTCCAGGTGCTTTGGGGTGATTCGTTTCGACTTCCGCCCTGTTTATCACGCGCGGCGCTTGAGTCGATTGACGATCTTTGTCGCGACCGCGCGTGGCCCGCTGTGCCTGAGGTGGTGAAGTGCCAGCTCCACATCGTGCCGGATACCGTAGGGCTTCCTCCGCATCGGAGCCCTTCCCGAAGCCCTCATCAGGCTCGTTTTCGGCACCTCCAACGCACGCCGGTCCGCTGCGTGACTGGGGTTACGAGCGAAGTCCACGAGAGGGGACAATGTCCGTTCCCAGAAGAACCGTTCCCGAACCCGTCGAATATTGGACACGGCCTCAGCGATGAATTCTTCATCGAAAAGGATGCGCTCCAGCGCGACAGAAAGGGCATCCGTGTCTGTCGCCGGAACCACAATTCCTAAGCCTTCTGCTGCGATCAGCTCAGCGAAGCTGTCCCCTTCAGTAACGACCATGGGCAGTTCCGCCCAGAGATAGTCCAGAATACGAGTCCGGAAAGAGAAGGTCGTCTCTACGTGGGAGAAATGAGTGCTCACTCCCGCGTCTGCTTCCAGGAGGAAATTCTGCCGAACCGAATATTCGACCCAGGACTCGTTGAAGAACACGGAGTGGTCGAGGGCACCCAAACTTCGGGCGAGCTCTCTGGACTGGCTCACGATTTCCATCTCGGGCACGCCCGGGTGAGGGTGCTTGGTCCCTTGGAAGAACAGTCGCACGTTCGGCCGGCGACCAGACAGGTCGGAGACAGCTTTGATCAGCGTCTTGGGATCGAACCAGTTGTAGAGTCCCCCGGCCCAGAGGAGCACCTTGTCATCGGCGCCGATGCCTGGCCTAACCCCCTTAAGCACCGAAACGACGTGTTCGGGAGGTGTGCTGCTCAGTCCGAACGGAGCGACGGCGATCAGGGACTCGAGATCGGGATCCGAGGCATAGGTGGCCGGGTTGATGCGACCCAGTGCGGCCAACTGCCCCAGGTAGAAGTGCCTCTGGCGCTCAGAGGCACAAAGGAAGAAATCCCCTTTGGTCATTTGCTCGTTCAGGACCGCCGTGGCGTCTGCAACCTGCTTCTGCCAGGTCGCGGGAGGCAGTTCTCTCCCCTGCTCGAGCTGCTCGAGATGCATCGGGTCATAGATGTCGACTACGACAATCTTGTCCGTGTGCTGGAGCGCGTCAAAGATCGCCATGGCGTGACCCTGGAAGACGATGATATCCGCCCAGCGTTCGAGCGTCTCGAAATTGCGGTTGTCACCGGGGCGCAGCTTCTTCAATGTGAAAGGTGCGTCCAGTTCCTCCAGTGTCGACAGGGTCACCAGTGTCACGTCGTGCTCCGAGGACAGCGCGAGCGCCATATTCCATGCACGGATCGCCGGGCCGGCCAGTTTCACACCCAGGGGATCGCCGGTCAAAATCAGGATGCGGGTCGCGCGGGGTGCGTCCAGCACTCCGAAAGCATGAATGAGACTCTCATAGCCCTCCAGGAAGCCGGGTCCACTGAAGCTCGGTGCATCGGTCTTGCGAAACAGTGGCAGCATGGATGCGTCAGATCGCACCCGGGAACCTTGAATCTCGTCTCGGGAGGCGGTCAGCGATGCGAGGTGTTCGACGAACTGGTCGAGCGCGAACAGACCCGCGAGGCTATCCTTTCCGATCGAAGCGGCACCTTCAGCGTCACCACCAGGGTTGCGGAAGTCGAACTCGCTCGATTCCAATCCTCCCCGGGACACCGCCCGGCGGGCCGCCAGCAACAACGCGGCCGGAAGCGCTTTGTCGAGCTGTTCCTGGCCCAGATTCTTGTACATCGCGAAGAGGGCATTGCGTTCGAGGAAGTAGGTTTCCTTGAACGAACCGAATTTACTGACGGACCCATGGTGCTTGTGAAAAGCAATGGAGGCCGGCGAGAAACGGTATCGCCATCCCCGCAGGTTCAAACGCCACCCCAGGTCCACGTCTTCGAAGAACATGAAGAAGCGTTCGTCGAACCCGCTGATTTCGTCAAATACGCTGCGGCGCACGAACATAGCCGACCCCGTGCCGAAGAGCACATCCTTGGCATCGGTTCCCTCGCCGTGCGCGGGCCAGCCGACCAATGGCTTATAGCCCATGCCGAACCAGGTGAGTCCCGCGTCAATGTAATCGACGAGGTCACCATCCCAATCGAGAACTTTGCTCGCCACGGCGCCGATCCGACTGTCTTCACCGAAAGTGTCGATGGCGGCGCGGATCCACTGGGAATCAGGTTTCGCATCACTATTGAGGAAGGCCACGAATTCACCCGAGGACGCGTTGACGCCAAAATTGCAGCCGCCGGCGAACCCCCGATTTTCGCTGGACTCCACCACGATGGCCCAGGGGGCCGCTTCGCGAATTCGCGCCGCGCTCCCGTCAGCGGAGCCGTTTTCCACGACAATGACTTCGAGACGTTCAGCGGGCCAGTCGACTTGTCGGAGGTGCTCAAGTGCCTCGATCGTGTCGTCTGCGCCTCGGAAGTTGACGAGAACGACGGAGACAACGCCCGTTCGGATGATCGGCATTTGGATCCTCTTTCATGTCACACGGTCCAGAGAAGCCTAACAACTGGCGCTACGAGTCTCGGCTACGAGGTGGCGATCGCCCGGCACCCGAGGGATGTCGCCGAACCCGCGCCAACGTTCTGCAGATAAACGCACACGGTGTGATTTCCAGCCTTTGCCGGAATGGTGCTGGCAAACCCATGGTTCGTACCAGATCCGGGTACCTGTGATTCTGCGGCGGGATTGGCCTGATCGGCCGTGAGCAGAACCCACTGGCTATCGATCTGAACATCCACCTTGACGGCCTGCGTCAGAATGTCGGGGTCAACGGCCCAGCCGGTCAGGCTGACACCACCTACGCCACCAGTCACCGATTGCAGGGCACCCTGCGGTGAACCTGCCATCCCTGCGGCAGCGGTCGTCGAGACCGACCGGCATCCGAGCGAAACCGCCGAACCCTGACCAACGTTCTGGAGGTAGACGCAAATCGTATGATTTCCGGCAGGGACAGGGATTGTGCCGCCGAACCCGTGGGCGGCTCCCGCGCCGGGAAACGCCGTGTCGGCTGTCGGGTAGTTCTGATCCGCGTTCCACATGAGCCATTGGCTGTCGACCTGGATATCGACCTTGACCGCCTGAGTCAGAACGTCCGGGTCAACCGCCCAGCCCGTGAGAGCAATCCCACCGGCACCACCCGAGGCTCCGAGAATCGCCCCCTTTGGCGGGCCACCCGCTACCGCAGCAGCCGTGCTTGCGACCGCCCGGCATCCAAGCGATATCGACGAGCCCTGGCCCACGTTCTGGACGTAGACGCAGACCGTGTGGTTGCCAGCCGGCACGGGAATGCTCCCCGTGAAACCGTGGTTAGGCCCCGCGCCCGGAACGGCAGCCTCGGCGGCCGCTGACGGCTGGTCGGCGGCCCACAGCAGCCACTGGCCGTCCAACTGCACATCGATCTTTGCCGGCTGCGTGAGAATATCGGGGTCGACCGCCCACCCGGTCAGCGTTACCGAACCTGGTCCGCCAGTGGCGGTAACGAGATCACCCTGGGGTGGTCCGCCAACAGTGCCTGGTGTTCCCGTCGTCGCAGTCTGCTTGCATCCGAGAGAGGCGGCGCTTCCCTGGCCGACGTTCTGCAGGTACACGCAGACGGTGTGAGTGCCGGCGGAGACGGGAATCGAACCGCTGAAGCCGTGGTTCAGGCCAACGCCCGCGAACTTGGACTGAGCCGTCGGATCGCTCTTATCGGCATTCCACAGGAGCCATTTACCATCCACCTGTATGTCGACTTTGACCGGCGCCGTTGGAGCGTCGCCGTCAATGGCCCAACCCGTGAGAGCCAGCGCGCCGGCTTCACCGGTGAGACTGGACACGGCTCCCTGCGGAGACCCCGGCCCGATGCTGAGCCCTCCGTCGACGGTCAACACCCGACAGCCCAGGGACGCATCCGGGCCTCCGCTGATCGCGTTCTTGACATAGACGCAGACGGTATTCGTTCCCGTGGCCGCCACGACGGTTCCGGCGAAGCCGTGGTTGGTCCCCGAGCCGGGGAACGCCGCCTCCGCGCCAGGGTTCGCTGACGATGCGGGCAACCGGTACCAGGCGGAGTTGACCTGCACGTCAACGTTCAGCGGCGCCGTGATGGCATCAGGATCGACGGCCCATCCCTTGAGGCTGATGCCTCCGGCCACCGCGGTGGCAGTTTCGAGCTTGCCCTGGGCAGCGGTGTCGGGCACATCGATCGTCCGGCATCCCAGCCCCGAGGACGAACCCAGGTTCAGATTGCGCATATAGATGCACACGGTGTGCGCACCGATGGTAGCCGGCACGCTCTGACTGAACCCGTGGCTGGTTCCAGCGCCCGGATAGGCGTCGGCACCTGCCTGTGAGCCTCGGTTGGCGGTCCAGGTGAACCATCGCGAGTCGACTTGCGCATCGAGGACAACGGGCTGGTCGAGCGCGTCGGGGTCCACGGCCCAACCGGATACGGTGAGCCCAGCGGCGATCGGGTCCAGGGACGTGATGGCTCCGGCCGGGGATTCATCCGGCACTACGATCGTGCGGCAGCCCAAACTAAGAGCCGACCCGAGTCCGACGTTCTGCACGTAGACGCACACCGTGTGCGCGCCCTTGGTCGCCACAATGCTTCCGCTAAAGCCGTGGTTTTGACCTGCTTGGGGAAACTGGACCGCCACGCTGGCAAGACTTTCATTAGCGGTGAGCCGGGTCCAGGATGAATCCACCTGAACGTCGACAACAAGCGCGGTTCCCCAAGCGTCCGGGTCAACGGCCCACCCTGAGAGCGTGATCCGCTTCGATACCGCGGACATTTTCGAGATTTGCCCAGCCGGAGTGCCCTGTGCGCTGGTTGGGTTCCCAAACCAGTCGTAGTACATTCGCCAGAAATTCCGATTGCCGTAGGCGCTGCAACCGTCCCCCGTGCCATACAGGTTCCCGAGGGCAGCGGCATTGGGGACATAAGGCGTGTAGAGGTACAAGTTCGCCGTGGCCTGGTTCAGGATGTTGACGTTCACGCCACCGCACGCCGAGTTCGGGTGGTACTGAATGTAGACGTTTCCGACGCGGTACTGCCTTGTGCCGCCCCCCGGGATACTCACGGGATAAAGGGTGTACTGACGAAATTGCCATGCGGACTTGTAGACCTGGTTGAACAACCCAAAGTAGTTTGCATCGCAGCTCGCACTGTAATTCGGGCCGCTGTCAGGGCAGCCCCAGCCCATAGCGCGCTCGTACCCGTAGGCACTGGGATTCGTCAGGAGCGACTGTTCCTTCTGCATAAGCACGATGAGAACGGCCGGGCTGATTCCGCAGGCCTGCGCCACCTTCCAAACGATTCGTGCTGCCGACTCCGCGGTCCCGCCGGTGTACTGCGCGCAGTGCCCCTGTTCAGGAGAGGCGATGGTTCGCGTCGTCGCGGAGTAGTCCTTGAGGCAGGGAACGCCGTCTCTGGGCGAGCAGCTCTTGGACGTGAAGAATGCCTGGACGTCTGCTTCGGACATGGAGCCAGCGTTATAGAAGTTCTGGTCGCTGATGATGTTCCCGGGCTGGAACTCTGAGCCGCTCATGGCGGCAGCACTATCAGTCGTCCGAACGACCGATAGTGCAGTCAGCAGGCTGCTGAGGAGGATGACGGCGGCAGCGCCGGTCAGGATACGAAACAGGCGTGTTTTCATCGACTGACCTCAAGGGAGTTGGACTCTCCTACGTATGCAGGAGAAGAGTAAGTTACGACCGCGGTCCACGATTCCCCGGAGAGTTCATCACCGGGAATTCTGAGCAGATCACAGTAGGTCAGCGTCGCATCCGGGTAGGCAGCAGCGACGGCCACGACCTTCTCGCCGGACGGTGACGTCAATGTCAGGGTGCATGTGCCGTCGTTATCGATCACATACGGGAGTAAAGCCCAGCCGTCGAACGATCCAGAATCCGGATTCCACGTCACTGAAGAGAGATCAACAGTGGTCGGCTGCGACGATCCCGGGGCCGTGTCCGCCGACGTCGGGAGGGGCAGCGGAGTTGGCGAGACCAACGGAACCCGGGTGACCGGGGGCATCGTGAACTCACTGGGCGGTGTCGAACCTTCGCCCCCTGAGGCGTTGATTGCGAGCGTCGTGATGCCGCCGATTGCGGCGATCCCCAAGGCTGTGCCACCCACCCAGAGAAGTACTTTGGTTCTTGTAGCCACACCTATCCCCGATTCGCCAGCCTACGCCCTCCAAAGTTACCGTACGGCGCAACAAGTCGCCGTGCATACCGGGCGTGTTGCTCGACATTCGGCCAGGCGGGGCCGCACACAGCCTAAGCAGACACCGAGTGCGGCCAAAGGGCGACTGGTAGTCTTACCTGATTGACACTCGACCGGCGCGCGAGCGCAGCATGAAGACGGAGCCCCCGTGGACCAGCCCAGTTTGATGCAGATCGTTGAAGACACCCTCGAGGTACCTGCCGGGACGGTCTCTCCCGAACAGAAGCTGTCTGAGCTCGATTGGGATTCCCTTGCCAACCTCAGTTTCATCGCGGCGGTCGATTCTCACTTCAACGTGCCCCTCGACGCCGAGGGGCTGGCTCGTTGCGAGACCGTACAGGACTTGCTAGCGCTGGTCGCCGACGCACAAACGGTGATGTAAACATCCGCTACCTTCTCGGAATCGAGGGCAAGCGCGTCCTGGTAACAGGCGCGAGCAGTGGCATCGGGCTCGCGACAGCGATCGAGATTGCCAATCATGGCGGCCGCGTGGTTGCTCTGGCCCGGGACTCCGCCCGTCTCGCGGACGCCATGGCCCGGCTTCGAGGGACAGGCCATTCGTCCGTGGAGTACGACCTTTCCGATCTGGAAGGAATCCCCGTCCTTGTGCAGGGAATCGCCCGGTCGATGGAAGGCCTCGACGCAATCGTGCACTGCGCCGGTCTCCACAGCGCACGGCCTTTGGCGTCAGTTGAACCCACGGATATTCGTCGAGTCATGGACGTCAATGTGAATGCCGCCATCATGTTGGCCAAGGGGTTCAGGCATCGGCAGGTTCAGAAGGTGGCCCCGAGCATCGTCCTACTCTCCTCAAGCCTCGGCCTTGTCGGTCAGGCCGGGACGAGCGTCTATTCGGCGTCCAAGGGCGCCTTGGTCTCATTGGCCAAATCCCTTGCTCTCGAACTGGCCCGGCAGGACATTCGCGTGAACGCGGTGTGCCCCGGAATCGTTGAGACCGAGATGACCGAGAACCTCGCGCGCACCATCGGGCCGCAGGCCTTTGAGAGCATCCGTCTGGCTCATCCCCTCGGTCTGGGTACGCCACAGGACGTTGCCGCCACGATTTTGTTCCTGCTTTCCGATGCCTCCCGGTGGATCACCGGATCGGTCATCGCTGTCGACGGAGGTTACACGGCGCAATGAGTACGCGATTGGTTATTGTCGGTGCCGGCGGCTTCGGCCGCGAGGTGCACACGTGGGTCGATTCGTCGCCCGCCTACCGCGAGCAGGAGGACATCGGCTCGATTGTCTTCCTAAACGACTACGAACCGGAGGTGCCGGTGCGCGCGCCCATCATCGCGACCTTCGACGGGTATGAGCCTGGCCAGGGCGACCTCGTCCTGTGCGCCATCGGAGATCCAGCGGCCCGCCGCGTCGTGGTTGAGCGGCTCGCTGCCCGGGGGGCACGATTCGCCACCTTCGTCCACGATCGGACCATCATTGGGGCTAACGTCACCGTGGGTCCGGGCTCAATCCTGTGCCCGGGGTCGATCTTTAGCAGTGACATCCGCCTGGGGTCCCACGTTCACGTGAACCTGAACTGCGTTGTCGGACACGATGTCACCATCGGCGATTTCGCAACGATCAGCCCGGCGTGCAACCTTCTCGGAGCCGCGACAGTCGAGAATTCGGCATTCCTGGGCACCGCGGTCACGATCCTCCCCGGAAAGCAGGTCGGTGCCGGCGCCGTCGTCGGCGCCGGATCACTGGTTCTCAAAAATGTTGCGACCGGATCGACGGTCTTCGGCAACCCCGCCCGGCCCATTGGGGAGCGCAGATAGATGCCAGCCAAAATTTCATGCGTCTCTTACTTCCTGCCGACGGGTACGCTGACCAATGAAGATCTGACCCGGGATTTCCCCGAGTGGAGCGTTGACAAGATCGCCAAGAAGACGGGAATCAACACCCGCCACATTGCCGCCGCAGACGAATTCGCCTCGGATCTCGCTGTCGGAGCAGGAGCAGCCCTCTTCGACGAACACGCCATCGACCGGGCAAGCGTTGACTATCTGATCGTCTGCACGCAAAGCCCTGACTATTTCCTGCCCACGACGGCCTGCGTCGTCCAGGATCGACTCGGTCTGGACACCAGAGTCGGCGCGATCGATGTCAATCTTGGCTGTTCGGGGTATATTTACTCGCTTGGGCTCGCGAAGGGACTGATCGAGTCCGGTCAGGCGGACCGGGTCATGATCATCACCGCCGACACGTACAGCAAGTTCATCAATGCGGACAATAAGTCCGTTCGGACCATTTTCGGGGACGGCGCCTCCGCCACCCTCGTAAGTAGCGACGGAGTGCCTGCGTCGCTCCAGGCGATTACCTACGGCACCGACGGTTCGGGAGCACGACACCTTATGGTTCCCCATGGAGGGCTCCGGACCGGCGCCGTGGGCCACGACGCTGCCCTCACAGGTGACCAGACGAGCAACGGCTACGACCTGTTCATGGATGGCCCCGAAATCTTCAACTTCACTATCCGCGTCGTTCCGTCGTCCGTCGATCGGATCCTCGACAAGGCGGGTCTCGCGAAGGGCGATATCGACCTGTTCGTTTTCCATCAGGCGAATTCGTTCATGCTCGAACACCTGCGGAAGAAGCTCGAGATCGATGAAAACCGGTTCTTCGTGTCCATGGAAACGACGGGCAACACTGTGTCATCTTCGATCCCCATCGCCCTGGCCGAAGCCGTGCGGCAGGGCGCTCTCCGCGATGGCATGCGGGTCCTGCTGCTGGGCTTCGGCGTGGGATTGTCCTGGGGCGGCTTGATCCTGGAGTGGTAGGAGATTGCCGTCGCCTAGGTCTGGTCCGTCGGCTCCAAAGGCAGATCCTTGTGCGTGTACGGGATCATGTTCATTGTTGCCACGACGTCAGACGTCGCTGCCATCGAAATACCGGCCTGGGTCATCCGCCGGATGAGGTTCCAGTCCCCCGGCTCGTCCAGGAGCCAGGCATCAATGCTGTACTCAAAGACATCCGCTAGTTGGCGCAAGTAAAGCGCCCCCTGGAAACTGAACTGGCTGATCATCGGAGGCTCGCTCCAGATCCGCACCTCGTCACCGGTGACCAGGTTCTTCTGGACGAGGGCTCCGTACGCCAATTCGGCGTGCTGGGATCGCGCGAGAGACACCAGCTTCTCGATGTGGTCGGGAGTGAACTCGTCGTCGTCGTCCAACGGCGCAATCCACGACCCGGTCGACAATCGGGCCGCACGGTTAGCGGCAGGAGTCCCCGCCACCATCCAGCGACTGCGCGAATCTTCCGGGTACGAACCACGTTGCTCCAATTCGTGGAAGCTGATCCGGGAATCGCCGAGAGCCGCGATTGCACGGCGCGTGCGCTCGTTGGGGCCGTCATTGACCACGACAATCTCGAATCTCTCGTAGGTCTGCGCGAGGACTGAGGCCAACGCGACATCGATCAGTTCTTCGGTCTTGCTGTACGAAGCGATTCGGACGGAAACCAGGGGCTCCGGGTCCTGGAAAACCATTGCGTACTGCGGAGTCCGCCGAATTTGCGCCAGTTCGCTGCGAAGGCGCTCCAGGTCGTCCAGCTGCCGACGAAGAACCTCGGTCTGGGCAACCATGCGGCGCCGGAGATATTCGAATTCCTCGTGGGTTGCAGCCTTCATGTGCTCCAAGGGGGCACGCCATTCGCCGCGATGGAGTTCCTCGTACTCCAAATACTCGTGAAAAGCCGCCGTGGTCGTCCGCACGTTCACGCCGACCAGCTGGTTGACGATGGCGTCACGAATTTTGCCCATCCGCCGACTCATGACAGGCCTGCCAGAGCGCGAAGGGTCGAGATCACTAGGTCGACGTCAGCGGGATCCATGTCCTGGTGCACGGGCAGAGAAATACCCGTCGCCACAGCGTGCTCGGTGGCGGGCAGGGATCCGATGCGTGCTGAAGTCTTGAAGTAGTCCTGCCGGTGCACGGCCGGGGAATAGTAGCTCCTGGCCTCTACACCCGCGCTCTGGAGCAGGGCGAGCGCTCGCTTCTGGCTGGCAGTATCCGGCAGGCCAACCGTCGCGAAACACACCGACGAAAACTCGATCTGCTGGGGAAAGCGGAAAAAGGGCCGCGGCAACTCGTCACGGTATCGATTCACGACGGTTCGTCGCGTTGTCAGCGCGCGGTCGAGCGTGGACAATTGTCGCAGCCCGATCGCAGCGTTGATCTCCTGCAATTTGGCGTTCAGTCCAAGCGACGTCGCCCCACCCCCGGAAGCGTTGAAACCGAAGTTCTGGAACGAGCGTAGGCGGGACACCAGATCAACATCTGAAGAGACCACCGCGCCGCCCTCCCCCACTGCCAGGGGCTTCGTAGCGTGGAACGAGAACACCTCGCACACGCCCGCGCGCCCGACCTTCGAGCCGTCGGCATAGTCAGAACCGAATCCGGCCGCCGAATCGATGACCAGCGGAAGTCCAGTTTCCCGCGCCCAGCGGTCCCATTCGTCGACCCGGGAATTGCCGATCCCGAACGTGTTGCACAAGAGGATGCCCGCGACTTGATTCCCGAACTCGGCGTGCGCCGTCTGGGCAGCCACCAAGTCAGGCTGGAGCGTGTCCGCCTCGACGTCGATGAACAGTGGCTGGTAACCGCACCAGTCGATTGCCTGAGGACCTGCCGCGAAGGTGAAGGACGGCACGATGATGAACTTCGAGCCGTCGCCACGTCCGATGACCTCGGATAGGGCCGCCATAAGCCCCAATGTGGCATTGGCGAAGGTGGCCGCTTTGAATCCCGGGCCGACATAGGACGCGACGGCCTCCGAGAATTCCCGTTCGTAGGGACCGAAGTTCGTGTACCAATTCGCCTCGACGATCCGGCCCATGTCGGCCGCGATGTCCTCTGCCCGAGGGAACGACGGCCGAATGAATGGAACCTTATATGACACGTAACCAGTCCTCACTGGCACGCACCCTGCGTGCCGGAATCCCCAGATAAACGGAATCGGGCTCGGCGTCTGTGAGCAATACCGCGCCCGCCCCGAGAATTGTCCCGGAGCCGACGGATACTCCGCTGGACACGACTGCCCCGATCCCCAGGAACACTCCATGCCCCAAGACACATCTCCCCGCAACGTGCACCCCCGGAGAGATGGTGACATAGTCACCGATGTCCGTACCGTGGCCGATCGTCGAGGCCGGATTGACAACGACGTGCCGGCCCAGCCGGACGAATGACGAGACAACAGAATGCGGCGCCACGATACAACCCCCCGCGAGCGAAGCGCTGGAAGCAACGTATGCGCTGGGGGCGATGATCGTGGTGTACTGGGTTCCCGCCCAAGCGTGGACCAGCTCCCGACGGAGGCCGGGGGCACCCACGGCCGCCGTCACCGGCAACACGTACAGGTCCGGACTCGATGCCTCGACGTCGACCTGCCATGGACGTGCGTCGTCGAGGTAGTGGCCAGTGACGGCCCGGTAGGCGGAGCTCACTGAGCCGCCGTATTCCAGAACCTCGGCCGCGAGTCCCCCATCACCGAGAAGTACCCGGGTCGGCCGGGCCGTGGCTTGAGCGTGACCACGTGGGACGTCAGCGCCCGGCCGTGTGGTGGGCGCGAGGCCGTCTACCACCTCACACGTCGCCGGGCCTTGCCGGCAAGGGCGCGTCCATATCGGACCGCACGTACGAAGCCCCGGAGGGGTCTCGCGAGCCTCCATGCCGGACTGTGGACCAATGCATTGAGCTCGTTGCGGGCTCCTCGACCCGCCAGAAGCCACCGCACATCCGTGACACTTCCAGACGGTAGCACCAGCGTCGACCCGTCGAGCTTCTCCCAGACCCGAGCCTCAGACCAGGCCCACGAGTCCTTCGAATGGTCGGTATAAGAGGACGCTCCGCCTTCCCAACGACGGTAAATGGCGGTGAGAGCATTGACGTCATCCACGCCGCACATGGTGGACCCTCGCAGAATCATGTCCCAGTCCTCACACACTGTGAGGTCCTCATCGAATTCCAGCCCGTAGGTGACGAAAAGGCTCCGGGGGAAGGCCCACGACATGAATGGGGAGTAGTTGACCTCAAAGTGAGCGAGCTGGTCAAACTCCCGCGGGTAGGCGGCCTTGGGCCAGGAGATGGTTCGAAAACCTTCCTGTGCCTGGGGCCATTTCTCAGGAGCGACGTTTTGGACGGCGACCACCCCACGCAGCAACCGGCCGCTGCTCGTCTCCGCAACACGCTCAAATTCGGCAACCCAATTCCCGAATAGGAGGTCGTCATCGTCAAAGACGGCGATGTAGCGTCCCGTCGCAGCGTGAATGCCCGCGTTGAGCGGCCGCGCGCGGTTCCCGCCTTTGACCTCCAGAATGCGGATCCGTCCGCCGAAGGACGCCGGCTGCGAGGCAATGATCTTCCGCACCGCTGCGGCGCCGACCGGGTCGGAGTCGTGGTCGATGACGATGACCTCGAAGTCCTGGCTCGTTTGCCCGGCAAGGCAGAGAAGGGCATCCTTGATGGGCTCCAGCCGGCGCCCCTGAGTTCTGAGCAGGACGCTCAGGAACGGCCCGTCGGCGACCGGCTCAGCGATCGCTTCCTGGACTGCGTGCAAGGCGCTCGCAAGGCGGGGGTCAATCGCAGGCTCGGAGAGCAGGTGATCTACCAGCCCGGAGATCGATGACGTGCGCACGGTGGCGACTGCCTCAGAAACGGTGGACGGCATAGTTGCCTCCGATAAATTGTGCAACTGTGTGGGAGGAATCCACCGGGAGCGGCAGTGTCCCCTCTGATCGTCTGCGTTCGAAGCTCTCGACCACTTTCCGAGCGACTTCGGTCCCCTCCGCGCGGAATTGGCGTACGAGCTTTGACACCAGATCTGGGCGCGAGTACTTGTGTGCCAGAAAGATAGCCGCCTCTGCCGAGAAGTAGACTTCCGCACTGCTGGCAGGCCAGTCGGCGGTCACTGTCAGGCGCTTGTCATGGAAGACCCGTGCCGCCGGTTCGTACACGACCCGATAGCCCGCGAGCCTCAGCTGCCACGAGTAGTCGACGTCGTCGCAATACAGGAAGAAGGTCTTCGAGTCGAAGCCGTGCACACGGTCGAACGCGAGCCGCGGCGTCAGAGCGCAGGCTGTCGAGGCCCAACTTGTGTTGCCTGTCGCCACCTCGTAATCCTTGGGGTGTTCCAGGGGGACCTGGCGAGCCTCGGCTATACCGACTGAGCCGACAACCACGCGCGCCAGAGCTTCAACGGCGTCGGGTGCGACCACAGCGTCCGGATTGAGGATAAGTATGAGATCTGAGACGGCCTTTGGCGCAAGCGCGTTGTGACCGGCGGCGGAACCCAGGTTCGCCCCAAAAACGTGGTACTCGAACGACCCACCCTGGTCGAGGACCAGAGACCGGATGTCCGCCTGGTGAGACGCGTCGAGAACTTCGACGTCACTGCAATCTCCGAGCAGCAGGGACCATTCGCCGATCAAACCCTCTGCCCGAGCCCACTTGACGGACGTTGCCACGGCCTCCGCCGCTCGCACGATTTCCCGAGGCGCGTTCCCGAAAAGAACGGACTGTACAACGAGACTGCGCACGTCAGGCACGAGCGATGCCCACCTTGGATTCCAGCTCTGACCCAATCCACGCCTGAAGTGCAGCGAGTCCGCGTTCCACGCTCCAACGTGGGGTCCACTCAAGTTCACGAAGCGTGTCATCGATGACGCAGGCAGCGAAACGCACGTCTCCATCTCGGTACGCGCCATTCACCACAGGAGCAGGGGCACCGTAGTAGTCCGCGATCGCCTGCGCCAGCTGCTCAATCGTCGTCGCAACTCCTGACCCGACATCGAGCACCGGCAGGGGGGCACCGGACTGGCGCTTGAGGACCGCGACGAAGGCATCAGCCACGTCCTCGATGTAGACCAGGTCGCGAACGATCTGACCGTCTTCGTACAGTGGGATCGTTTTGCCTTCCCGAGCCCACTGGGAGAACAGGGACACAATGCCCGTGTACGAGTTGATGAGGGACTGACCCGGTCCATATACGTTCTGGAGGCGAAGAATGGAGATGCGCACGTCGTGCGATCCGCCCCACGCAGAGAGGATGTTCTCCTGGGCGAGCTTCGTTGCTCCGTACACGCTCGTCGGAGCCGGAACGCTCTCTGCCGCAAGGCTCGCTAGTCCCGTAGCGTCAGGGAAATCCCATTGTCCGGCCTCGAACTGGGCGTGAGAGCGCTGACCCGGACGGAAAACCGTTCCGTCGCTTTTCTCCCATCGGCCCTCCCCATAGACGGCGCGACTGCTGCTCAGAACGATGTGGGTCGGAAGGTGGTCCGTGCGACCCAGTGCGTCCAGCATCTCGGTCGTCCCGACCACGTTGACCAAGGCGTGTCGGCTGGCTTCATGCAGGGATTGAGCAGTCCCTGTTTCGGCGGCGAGGTGGATGATGATGTCCGGCTTCACGCCGGCCAGAGCCGAATCCCAGACCGCAGGGTCCGTCACGTCCCCCACGATCAGTTCGGCGGACTCATGGAGGTCGGCCGGCCGCGAACCGCTCGCGTGAACCTGAGGGTGCAGGGAATCGAGGACCACCCACCGGTCATATTGCTGTGCCAGTTTCTGAGACAAAGCGCTGCCGATAAAGCCCGCGCCGCCCGTCACCAATACTGTCGAGGAATTCTTTGCAGTCACTTTAATCTTCCTTCATTTGCGAAACAACGGGCACGGGGGCCACGGTAGACGTTACCGGTACTGGCTGTGCGGTACGGAGGGGCCGCAAGCTTCTCGCCTTGTCGAACCAGTGGCTCCAGCCTCTGCCGGGGCCCCAGTCTTTGAGAGCCATCGCGCGTTTCTCCACAAGATGCCAACTCAACCAGGCGCAGCCAAAGGTGAGTACCAGGGCGATCAGCGCATAGGGAAAGTATCCGAACTTGTACCATCCGAGATGGGCCGTGACTTGCTGTACCAAGAATCCGTAAATGTAGACCCCGTAGGAATAGTCGTTCTTCGATCCAACCCACTGCACCTGACGCGGGAGGCTGGCGGCGAGGTACAGCACGAAATACGTTCCCGCGATGACGCCGATCGTCATGAAACCGCCATAGCGAAGGCTCAGAAGCAGGACCAGGCCAGAAAGTATCCCGAGACCGTTTCCGTACACGATCTTTTTGGAGTAGACGGCGATGGAGGCGCCGAGCATGAATGTGAAGGTCAGCGTGATCCGCTGCGTGTCCGATAGGTAAGGCGCAATCGCCGCCAGACCGCTGGGGTTCGTCACGTTCACGATTTGGATCACGAAGAGAAGCATCGTCACGATCGGCACCAGGATCTTCGCTTTGTAGAAGACACCGAATGCCACTCCCGCGCCGATGAGCAGGTAGCACTGCCACTCGTAGATCAGCGTCCAGATTGAACCGTTGAAGACGCTCGCTCCCACCTCGCGTCCGTACGGAGTCGTCGTCGCAAAGATGTCATAGATGCCGTAGGTGCCAATGTTCAGCGTCCAGTTCGCCGTGAAATAGTTCAGCGGGTTGTTCGGGGCGAGGGTGAAGTAGTTCGAGATGGCGTGGCCCGTGGTGACCCAGACGATGGGTGCGATCACGAGGGCGGTCAGGAGGAGAACAGTCCAATACGCAGGAAAGATCCGGAGGACACGTCGCCACAGGAACTGAACGACGTCCGAGGACATCCCGCTCTTCGCGATCAGGTATCCGCTGATGGCAAAGAAGCCGGCGACCGCCAGGCTACCCAGCGACGCTTGGTCTCGGGTGAGCCGAAAAAAGGGGTCCGCGCCGTAGCCGCCGAGTGGGAAAGCATGGTCGAAGATCACCACCGACGCGAGGATCAGGCGGATCAGCCCCAGGGAGTTCCTGTGGCCGCCCAGAGCCTCGGAAATCGAGATCTGCACTTTTTCCTTCTCGCTCACTGGAGCCGCGGTGCCAGGAAGGGACGTCACAGGTTTCCTCCAAAGGAAAGCGAGTCGAGATAAGCGCTGATGGTGGGGGTGGCCTCGCCCGCCGTAACGAGTTCACCGTGATTGAGCCAAGCTGCGTGGTCACACATGTCCTGAACAGTCGACATGGAGTGACTGACGAGAATGACGGTCTTACCCGCCTCTTTGAAGTCGACGAACTTGAGCCTGCACTTCTCCTGGAATTCCGCGTCTCCGACGGCGAGAACCTCGTCCACGACCAAAACGTCCGGGTCGACGTTGATCGCGATCGCGAAGCCCAGGCGCACATACATCCCTGACGAGTAGTTCTTGACCGGCTGGTCAATGAACTGCTCGACCCCGGAGAAGTCGACGATCTCATCGAACTTACGGGTGATCTCCTTCTTGGACATGCCCAGAATCGAACCGTTAAGGAAAACATTGTCCCTTCCGGAAAGCTCGGGATGGAACCCGGAACCCACCTCCAGAAGTGCGGCGAGACGGCCTCTCGACGTGATCGTCCCCTTTTCCGGGTAGTAGATCTTCGCAAGGCACTTCAACAGCGTGGATTTGCCTGAACCGTTGCTTCCGATTAGTCCGAATGTCGAACCGGTGGGTACTTCAAATGAAATATCCTTCAGCGCCCAGAAATCCTCGTGGACGGAGCGTCGACCACGCATGATGGTCGACTTCAGGGACTGGTTTCGCTCGTGATACAGGCGGAAGCTCTTGCTCAGCCCATCCACCTTCACAGCTATGTCACTCACAGTGCCTCAGCCAAACCTTTCTCATTGCGCCGGAATACCCAGAGGCCGACAGCCAAGGCGGCAACCGCGGATACGGCACAGAACAAGACATCGTTCACCTCTGGCCAACGATTGTCATAGAGCAGGTTCCGGAAGACCGCCACGAACCGCTCCATGGGATTCAATCGGTAGATATCAAGAACCGTGACGTTTGTGCCCATAAGGGGCCCAATACGCGCGGACTGCGCCTCCACCAGCGAGATGGGATAGATGATGGGCGTCATGTAGATCCATATCTGCATGAGAATACCGACGAAATATTGAGTATCCCTGAAATACACATTCGCGATCACCAGGACGAGCACCAGGCCTGCAGCGAAAACCGCCAGGATCACCATCATCAGCAGGACGAACGGCAACCAGGGCAGAACCCATGCACCGCAAATCAGAAGAACGGCGACCAGGACACCCATTTCGAACAGCCAGTTGAATCCAATCGAACCAACAGTCGAAAGCGGTAGAACGATTCTCGAGAAATGGACCTTCTGCACCAGGCCTGCATTAGCAAGGATGGAACCCATACCGGTTTGTACCGAGGCCGAGAAGAACGTGAAAGGGAGGAGCCCACACAAGAGCCAGACGGGAAAGATATTGAGCCCGGACGGGTCACCGGGGGGCGGCGTAACCCTCAGGATGAATGCAAAGACAATCGTGTAGACGAGCATCGTCGCAAGCGGGTTGACGAGAGACCACAGCTGCCCGAAGACAGTGCGCTTGTACTGGCCTCTGATCTCACGAAGAGTCAAGTTGGCCAGAAGTTCTCGCGAAGCGAGAACTTCCTTCAGGTATCGCATGTAACCTCACTGGGCGGCCGGTCGGTATGGCCGCAGATCAATCTAGCCTAGAACTATGATTGAGTCCCTATGGCCACCGAACCCCACACTCCCCTAGATTCCTCCCGTGTCGCAGTCGTAACCGTGAGCTATGGGTCGGAAGAAGTTCTCGGCCCGTTCCTCGCGTCTCTGGAAGCGGCAGCCGATGTCCCTCTGCGCGTGATCGTGGCGGATAACAAACCGTCCCAGGGTTCGAATGCCATCGCAACGATGACCGCTCTCGCCGGCGCTGAGTACCTGCCGCTGGCTTCGAATCGAGGTTATGGCCAGGCGATCAACGAGGCCGTCAAGGGACTTCCTGCGGAGATCGAATGGGTCGTGGTCAGCAATCCCGACGTCACGGCTGAACCAGGATCGATCGACGTGCTCCTCGCCGCGGTAACCGGCGATTCATCAATCGGTGCAGTGGGCCCGCGCATCCTCTCCGCGGCCGGCGACGTCTACCCGTCGGCGCGCACGATTCCCTCACTGAGGTCCGGAGTCGGGCACGCCCTCTTCGCGAATCTGTGGCAGGGGAACCCGTGGACGCGTCGCTACCGACGGGAAACGGGTGCCGAGCTGGTTCGGAGGGACGCCGGGTGGCTGTCTGGCGCATTCCTACTGGTGCGGCGATCCGTTTTCGACCAGTTGAACGGATTCGATGAGAGTTACTTCATGTACTTCGAAGACGTCGATCTCGGCTATCGGATCGGGAAGCTCGGTTTTCACAATGTCTACGAGCCGTCCGCTGTTGTCGTCCATACCGGCGCACACTCCACTCAGGGCGAGTCCGCACGCATGATCCGGGCTCATCACGACAGCGCGAAGAGGTTCCTCTTCAAGAAGTACCCCGGACCCGTGCTTTTCCCCCTGCGATTGGTGCTTTCCACCGGGCTATCCATCCGCGCCCGGATCGAAGAGCGACGAGTGCTCCGTTAGTTGCCCAGCAAACCCAAGAGGTAGCGTCCGTAACCGCTCTTGACGAGCGGGGCGGCCAACTCAGCGAGTCGAGCCTTGTCAATCCAGCCTGCCCGAAAGGCGATCTCCTCGATGCAGCCGACCTTGAAGCCCTGACGGTCCTCGATCACGCGCACGTATTCCGACGCCTGCATCATCGATTCGAACGTGCCCGTGTCCAGCCACGCGGTGCCACGGTCGAGAACCTGCACATGCAGGTTGCCCTGGGCGAGGTAGCGCTCGTTGACGGTGCTGATCTCGAGCTCGCCGCGCGCGCTAGGCTCGATGGTCTTCGCGATCTCGACGACCGAGTTGTCGTAGAAGTAGAGGCCGGGCACCGCGTAATTGCTCTTCGGCTTTGTCGGCTTCTCCTCGATCGACAGCGCGGTCATGCTCTCGTCGAACTCCACCACGCCATAGGCGGTGGGGTTGCTCACGTGGTACGCGAAGATCCGCGCGCCCACCAGGTCGGCATTGCCGCGCAGTGCCGAGCCCAGGCCGGCGCCGTGGAAGATGTTGTCGCCGAGCACGAGAGCGACGCTCTCGTCCCCGATGAACTCCTCGCCGATGATGAAGGCCTGGGCGAGCCCGTCCGGTGACGGCTGCGAGGCGTACTCGATCCGCAGGCCGAGGTGGGATCCGTCGCCGAGCAGTGCCCGGAACTGATCGTTGTACTCGGGCGTGGTGATGATGAGGATCTCATTGATGTCCGCCATCATCAGCGTCGACAAGGGGTAGTAGACCATCGGCTTGTCGTAGATGGGCATCAGCTGCTTGGAGATGGCCTTGGTGATCGGCCACAGCCGGGTGCCGGATCCGCCGGCGAGGATGATTCCGCGCATTGTTACTTTCCTTCGTTCAGGGAGTCGTAGAACGCACGCGCGTCGGCCCAGGTGGGCAGCAGGCCGCTGGCGGCCGCTTCGGCCAGGCTCGGCGCATCCGTGTCTTTCGGGGACAGCAGCAGTTCGCCGGCTTCGGGCGGGAAGACGAGGCCGATGTCGGCGTCGAGCGGGTTGATGCCGTGCTCGCGGCCCGGGTTGAAGGGCGCGGTGACGAGGTAGCTGACCGTGGCGTTGTCGGTGAGCGCGACGAAGCAGTGACCGAGGCCCTCGGCGATGTAGATCGCGCGCCGGTCGGTGTCGTCGAGCAGCACGCTGTCCCACTGGCCGAAGGTCGGGGAGCCCACGCGAATGTCGATGACGAAGTCGAGGACCGCGCCGTGCGTGGCCGTGACGTACTTGGCCTGGCTCGGCGGGATGTCGGCGAAGTGGATGCCGCGCACGGAACCGCGCTTGGACACCGACGTGTTGGCCTGGGCGATGTCGAGGCGGTGCCCGATCGTCTCTTCGAGGCGGTCGAAGCGGTACCACTCGAGGAAAACCCCCCGGTCGTCGCCGAACTGTTTCGGAGTGATTTCGTAGGAATCGGGGATGGAGAGTTCGCGGATCTTCACCGGGGAAGTCTACCAAGCGCTGTCCGGTAGAATCGCGGGGGCACTTTCATCAAACGGAACGGTTACCTCCATATGAAGATCCTCGTCACCGGCGGAGCCGGTTTCATCGGCTCGAACTTCGTTCGGCGCACCCTCGAAGACGCCTACCCCGGCCTGGAAGGCGCGGAGGTCGTCGTGCTCGACGCCCTCACCTACTCGGGCAACCTGGAGAACCTGGCCCCGGTCGCCGCGTCGCCGCGGTACTCGTTCGTGCACGGGGACATCCGTGACGCAGCGTTGCTCGACGAGCTCTTCCCCTCCCTCGATGCCGTCGTGCACTTCGCCGCGGAGTCGCACGTGGACCGCTCGGTGCGCGACGCGTCGATCTTCGTCGAGACGAACGTGCTCGGCACGCAGCAGCTGCTCGACGCGGCCCTGCGCCACGACCTGGGGCGTTTCGTGCACGTCTCCACCGACGAGGTCTACGGCTCCATCGCCGAGGGCTCATGGAACGAAGAGCGCGCGCTCGAGCCGAACTCCCCCTACTCCGCTTCCAAGGCCGGCAGCGACCTGCTCGCCCGCAGCTACCACCGCACCCACGGCCTGAACATCTCGATCACGCGCTGCTCGAACAACTACGGGCCGTACCACTTCCCGGAAAAGGTCATCCCGCTGTTCGTGACGAACCTGATCGACGACAAGCACGTTCCTCTCTACGGCGAGGGCAACAACATCCGTGACTGGCTGCACGTGGACGACCACACCCGCGCCATCGCCATGGTGCTCGTCGGCGGCCGCGCCGGTGAGATCTACAACATCGGCGGCGGCACAGAGCTCACCAACAAGGAGCTCACCGAGATGCTGCTCGAGTCGACCGGCAAGGACTGGTCCTACGTCGACCGGGTCGCCGACCGTCTCGGCCACGACCTGCGCTACTCCGTGGACATCTCGAAGATCCAGGCCGAACTCGGCTACGCGCCCCTCGTTCCGTTCGAGCAGGGCCTCGCGGATGTCGTGCAGTGGTACCGGGACAACCGCCCCTGGTGGGAGCCGCTCAAGGCCCGTGCGGCATTGAGCTGATGACGCGGTACCTGATCACCGGCGCGGCCGGAATGCTCGGCCGCGACCTGCAGGCCGCCCTCGCGGGCCGCGACGTGACGGCCCTCGACCGCGCCGAGCTGGACATCACCGACCAGGACGCGGTCCTGGCTGCGGCCACCGGCTTCGACGTCATCATCAACGCCGCCGCGTACACCAAGGTGGACGATGCCGAGACCAACGAGGATGCCGCGTACGCCATCAACGCGACCGGCCCGCGCAACCTGGCGCTGGCCGCGGCCGACACCGGGGCCAAGCTCGTGCAGGTGTCGACCGACTACGTGTTCGACGGCAGGGCCACCTCCCCATACCCGGAGGACACCTCGATCGACCCGATCTCCGCCTACGGCCGCACCAAGGCCGCCGGCGAAGCCTTCGTGCTGCAGGGACACCCGACGGGCAGCTACATCGTGCGCACCGCCTGGCTCTACGGCCAGCACGGCCCGAACTTCCCCAAGACCATGCTGAAGCTCGCCGCCGCGCGCGACACCCTCAGCGTCGTCGACGACCAGGTCGGCCAGCCCACCTGGACGGCCGACCTGGCCGCGCAGATCGTTGCCCTGCTCGACTCCGGCGCGCCCGCCGGCATCTACCACGGCACCAGCTCCGGCGTGACGAGCTGGTTCGGCTTCGCCCAGGCGGTCTTCGCCTCGGCCGGCCTCGACCCGGCGCGCGTCACCCCCACCGACAGCTCGCAGTTCGTGCGGCCGGCCCCCCGGCCGTCGTACTCGGTGCTCGGGCACGACGCCTGGGCCTCTGCCGGCCTGGCCCCCATCCGCGACTGGCGCGAGGCGCTCACCGCGGCGGCTCAGCAGGGGATCTTCGAAGACAAATGACCACCCTGCGTGTTGTCCTGGACCAGATGATCGCACCGGTCCCGGGCGGAATCGGACGCTACACCGAAGAACTGACCCGGGCCCTGATCGCCGCGGCCCCGGCCGAGTGCGACGTCGAGGGAATCGTGTCGTCCTCCCCGGCCGAGCACTACGCCCTGATCGAGGCTGCCCTGCCCGGCCTGGCCGGCCTGCACAAGACCACGCTTCCCCGCCGGGAGCTCGCCGCGGCCTGGCAGCTGGGCATCGCCAACACGTCCGGGTCCGGCATGATCCACGCCCCGTCGCTGCTGGCCCCATTGCGCCGCCACAGCATGGTCAAGGACGGCAGCCAGGTCGCGGTGACCATCCACGACGTGCTGGCGTGGACGCATCCGGAAGCCCTCACCCCCACCACCGTGGCCTGGACCAAGGCCATGGTGCGGCGCGCCCGCAAGCACGCGGATGCGGTCGTGGTGCCCAGCCACGCCGTGGCCCAGCAGCTGGCAGAGATCGCTGACTTCGGCGACCGGGTGCGCGTGATCGGCGGCGGGGTGGGAAGCGGCCTCCGGCTGCCGTCGAACTCCTCCGCGACCGAGATCATCGCGGAACGCCTGGGCCTGCCGTCCGAGTACATCGTCACCGTCGGCACGCTGGAACCGCGCAAGGCGATCACGGCCCTGATCGCCGGCCTCGGTTTGCCGGGATCCCCGGATCTTCCCCTGATCGTGCTCGGACCCGACACCTGGGGCGAACTCGACCTGGCCTCCGTCGCGGACGAGGCCGGCCTGCCCTGGGGCCGGGTGCGTGCGATGAACGGCCTGACCGACGAGGAACTCGCCGTGGTCATCTCCCGGGCCGCCGTGTTCGTCTACCCGAGCCTGGAGGAAGGCTTCGCCGGACCGATGATCCAGGCGTTCCACCTGGGCATCCCGGTCATCCACTCCGACGCGCCCGCCCTGCTCGAGGCCGCCGGCGACGCCGGACTGGCCGTGGAGCGTGAGGATGCCGCCGGTTACCCCGAGCGGCTCGCGGCGGCCCTGACCCGGGTGCTGACCGACACCGCGCTGGCCAACCGGCTGAGCATTTTCGGCAGCGACCGGGGCCGCGCGTTCAGCTGGCGCGACTCCGCCGAGCGGGTCTGGCTGCTGCACGCCGACCTGTAGGCCGGCGGCCCCTTACTGGGCCGGGGCGTCGGTCGCGGGCGGGGCCAGGGCTTCCTGGATCAGGCTGCGGATGACGTCGTAGTCGGGATTCTCCGGGTCGACGTTGTTGTCGGGAACCAGTTCGACCGACTTGATCGGCAGCTTCTTGGTCTTGGACGCGAGGTTCGTGAAGTAGCCGAGCATGCCCTGCGGGATGTCGGTCTTCACGACCTGGGACCCGGCCGATGCCACGGCCTGGAACTTCGACAGCACGTTGGCCGGGTTGGCCTGCGCGAGGATCGCCTCTTGCACCTGCCGCTGCCGCACCATCCGGTCATAGTCGCTCGTGTCGTGGCGTGAGCGGGCGTACCAGAGGGCGTGGTAGCCGTCCATGTGCTGCCTGCCGGGCTCGAACCAGAACGCGACCTCGGTGAAGGTTTCGTCGGTGTGCACCGGGACCCGGTGGTCGACGGTGATGTCGACCCCGCCGAGCGCGTCCACGAGGTCGGAGAAGCCCTGCATGTCGATCAGAACGTAGTACTGGATCGTCAGCCCGGTGACGCCCTGGGCGGCGTCGCGCATGCCTTCGATTCCGGGCTCGCTGCCCTGGTCGACCGCTTTGGGGTACATCTCCGGGCTCTTCAGCTCGACCTCGGTGAAAATGGAGTTCAGCATGCAGGCGTCGACCTCGCAGCCGTCGATGGCGCCGTACCCTTCCGGGTACAGGTCGGCCAGCGGCCCGGGCGAGAACGGGACGTCCTCGAGGTTGCGGGGCAAGCCGATCATGCTGGCCTGGCCGGTCTCGGCGTCGATGCTGACCACGGAGATGCTGTCGGGGCGCAGACCGTCGCGGTCGGGTCCGGCATCGCCGCCGAGCAGCAGGATGTTGTAACGGCCGTCGACGGGGGGTTCGGTCGGGCCGGCCATGAAGACCGACGACAGGAACCCGCTGGCCGTCGTCGCCAGGTAGGCGCCGTAGCCCGCCGTGCCGACCACGGCCACCATCAGCACGGTCGTGAGGGCCGCGATCACCGGGCGGGAACGGGGGACGGCCCGCACCAGCCGAACCAGCCGGAGGGTGTCGAGGGTGAGGACCAGCCAGACCACGGCGTAGACCGCGAGCAGCAACGCCGCCGCCCACAGGCCGATCGAGTTCGTGAAGACCGTGAGGACGACCGTCGGCCAGAGCACGTACACCACGCCGGCGATGACGGCGAGGGTGATCAGCGTGAACGTCATCCGCAGGCCGAACCGGCCCAGGCGGCGGCTGCCGGCCAACACCTGAACGGAGCCGGGCAGCACGAAATTGAGTACCACGAGCCACCAGGCCCGCTTGGTCATCACCTGGGGGGAACCGAGGTCCGGTCTCCGGATCGGGCTGCTGGCGCTCGTCATAGTCTCGCTTGGAGGGCCGCGTTCTTCTGCTCGACCTGGGCGGCGAGGGCCTCCGCGTAGTCGAGCAGTTTGACTCGGAGCGAGTCGTCTGCGGTGGCGAGCACCTTAACGGCGATCAGGCCCGCGTTGCGGGCGCCGCCGATGGAGACGGTGGCCACCGGAACGCCGGCCGGCATCTGAACGATGGACAGGAGCGAGTCGAGCCCGTCGAGGCGGCCGAGCGGCACGGGCACGCCGACGACCGGGAGGGTGGTCACGGCCGCGAGCATTCCGGGCAGGTGGGCGGCGCCGCCCGCGCCGGCGATGATCACCCGGAGACCGCGCGCGTGGGCGGTCTTGCCGTAGTCGATCATCTTCTCCGGGGTGCGGTGCGCCGAGACGACCTGCACCTCGAAGGGCACGCCGAAGTCGCGCAGCAGCTGCGCGGCGTCGCTCATCACGGGCCAATCGGAATCGGAACCCATGACCACGCCGACAAGGGGCGTCACGGATTCGTCCGACGAAGCGGTTTCGGGCACGGAAGTCTCAGGCACGGAGTCGATCTTATGGCTCAGTCCTGAAAGATCGCCGCAGTGGCACGCGTCTGGTAGACCACATCGTCCAGATCGGAGCCTCCCGCGGTGACGTGGCCGACCTTGCGGCCCGGGCGCGGGGCCTTGCCGTAAGTGTGCACTTTGACCGACGGGTGCGCCGCGAACGCCGCCGGGAACCGCTCCGAGAGCGCCCCGACCCCCGGCCCGCCGATGATGTTGACCATGACCGTCCAGGGGTCGCGGGCATCCGTCGCCCCCAGCGGCAGGTCGAGCACGGCCCGGAGGTGCTGCTCGAACTGACTCGTCGTGGACCCCTCGATGGACCAGTGGCCGCTGTTGTGGGGGCGCATCGCCAGTTCGTTGACCAGGAGCCGTCCGTCCGAGGTCTCGAAGAGCTCGACGGCCAGCATCCCGGTCACGCCGACACCCTCGGCGACCCGCACGGCGATGTCGGCCGCGACCTGCTCCAGCCGGCCCTCCGACCCCGGCGCGGGGGCGATGACCTCCGCGCAGACGCCGCCCTTCTGCACGGTCTCCACGACCGGCCAGACCGCGATCTGGCCCGAGGGCCGCCGGGCGACGAGCTGGGCCAGCTCGCGCCGGAAGTCGACGAGTTCCTCGACCAGGAGGGCGCCCGCGTTGCCGTCCTCGGCGAGCGCGGCGAACCAGTCATCGGCCTCGTGCTCGTGGCTGACCAGCCGCACGCCCTTGCCGTCGTAACCGCCGCGGGCCGTCTTGACCACCGCGCGGCCACCGTGGCCGGCCAAAAACTCGCCCAGCTCGGCGGCGGTCTCCACCCGGGCCCAGTCGGGCACCGGCAGGCCGAGTTCGGTCAGTCGCTGCCGCATCAGTAGCTTGTCCTGGGCGTAGAGGAGCGCGTCCGGCCCCGGGTGCACGGCCACCCCGCGGGAGACGAGTTCGCGCAGGATCTCCTGCGGGACATGCTCGTGGTCGAACGTGATCACGTCGACGGACTCGGCGAATGCCAGCACGACGTCGCGGTCGCGGTAGTCGCCGACCTGCACGGCGGCCAGGCCGGCGCTCATCCCCTCGCCCTCGGCCAGCACCCGGAGCTCGATGCCGAGATTCACCGCGGCCGGAATCATCATCCGGGCCAACTGACCGCCGCCGATCACGCCAACAGTGGTATTCATCCGTGCCCCAATTCCTCCGCGACCGTTCACTGCCCGGTAAGTGTTTTCTCAGGCAACAGACTGGACCGCGCCGTAGACTGCGAGTTTCGCACCTCTATCTTTGCCCATCGACTGGACGGATGCATGCCCAGAGCAACGGGGACAAGATCGCGGCTGCTGGCCTTCGCCGGCCAGGTCGCCAAGTTCGGCGCGGTCGGGCTCGTCGGCTTCGTCGTGGACATCACGGTGTTCAATCTGCTCCGCGCGAGCGTTTTCAGCCCCGACCTGGTGCACGCCGGGCCGCTCTACGCGAAGATCGTGTCGACCATGCTCGCCATCGTCGCGAACTGGATCGGCAACCGGTACTGGACCTTCGGCGCGTCGCGCCAGTCGAAGACCATGCGCGAGGGGGCCGAGTTCTTCGCCGTCAGCCTGGCCGGCATGGGGATCGGCCTGGCCTGCCTCTGGGTCAGTCACTACCTGCTCGGGTATACCAGCGTGCTCGCCGACAACATCTCCTCGAACGTGGTGGGGCTGTTCCTGGGCTCGGTGTTCCGCTTCGTGCTCTACCGCTACTGGGTCTTCTCCCCCGTCCGCCAGGCGGGCCGGGGCGCCGCGACGGCCCTGAACGACGGCTCACGAACCGACGGCTCACGAACCGGCACCGCCCGTACCGACACCGCCCGTACCGACACCGGGAGCCTAGCGACGGCCCCACAGAGGTGATGGGTCGGCGGTGATCGACTGGTCGTGACCGACGGTGCCGACCCGGGCGCGGGACTGTTCCATCAGATCGTGCAGCACCTGCTGCACCAGCACGGGGTTAGGCACGTCCTTGAGCACGAGCGGATGCTCCGGGCCGGTTTTGATCACCACGTCGCCCGAGCGCACCAGCGACTGCAGCCAGGTCGTGCGCACGGTCACGTCATAGCCGCGGCTGTGCAGCAGCTCCTGGCGGGTGCGCACGAAGACCCCCCGGCGGAAGATGATGCGCCGGGTGGTGATCGTGTACCGATGGTTCAGCCAGGAGACGAGCGGGAGCAGCCAGAACAGCAGCACGACGGCCACCGCCCCGGCCAGCAGGGCAGTGTTCTGCCAGGGCTCAGGCAGCGAGCCGTAGTAGTAGCCGGTGGCACCGCAGGCGGCCAGCAGGAACAGGGTCGGCCAGAACAGCACGCGGGCGTGCGGACGCAACCGGGCCACGACCGATTCGGCCGGAGGCGTCACGCTGGCTGTGCCGGTCCCCGCTGACTTTGTCATAACCCATTAATACCGCAGGTGGGTGACATCTCCGGCGGCGACGGCCTGCAGCTCGCCATCCGCCTGGTCCTCGACGATCAGGCGGCCGCTGCGGTCGAGGGCGATCGCGGTGCCGACCAGGTCGGTGCCGCCCGGGAGCTGCACCCGCACGACGGAGCCGAGGGTGCCGCACAGCTCGGTGACCGCCTGCAGCAGCCCGCTTCGCACCGGGTCGCCATTCGCGGCGACGAACGCGGCCGTCAGGACCCGCAGTTCGGTCAGGTAGTGCGCAAGGACGGCGTCCGGGTCGGGCGGAGTGCCCGTGACCAGCTGCAACGAGGTGGAGGTGAGGGTGGGGAGGTCGTGTTCGTCGAGGGACACGTTCAGGCCGGTCCCGATCACCAGCCCGCGCGCATCCGGCAGGAGCTCGGAGAGGATGCCGGACACTTTGTACCCGTCGATCAATACGTCGTTGGGCCACTTCAGGGTGACCTCGTGCCGGGGGCTGTCCTCGTCCGGCGGCGCGGCCCGGGCGGCGAGCCCGGCTTCCACGGCCGCCCGCACGGCGCGCGTCATCGCCGCCCCCGCCAGCAGCGGGAACCAGCCGAAGTGGTCGACGGGCAGCGGGGCTCCCCCGACCCGGGGGCGGAGCAGCACGGAGACGGCCAGGGATTTGCCGGTGGGGGCCAGCCAGGTGCGACCCAATCGGCCGCGACCGCGAGTCTGGTTGTCGGTGACGACCGTCGACAGGTCGGGCCAGGCGGCGGCATCCGTGCCCGCCGCGTGGCCGACGAGCTCGTCGTTCGTCGACCCGGTCTCGGCCAGGTACTCGAAACGCGGTACGACCTCGCGGCTGAGCGGAAACTCCATGCGGCCCTCTTCTCGTGGCTAACTCAGGCTATTCTCCCGAATCCGGGCCTAATCATCCTCTTTTGGCCGCCCAGTGGGCGTTTCTCCTGAGTTGGCCGCGGGGAGAACACGGGGAGAAGGGGAAGCGACCAGCAAACCGACCGGTTTTTGTAGACAATCGTCAACGATCGGGGGCAGGGGCTGGCCGGTAGAGTGAACGGCGTGACTGAGAACTCGCCCGCTGCGGGCCCCGACCTGTACACCACGGCTGGAAAGCTCGCCGACCTCAAGCTGCGCTACCACGAAGCCGTGACGGCCAGCGGTGAGGCCGCGATCGAGAAACAGCATGCCAAGGGCAAGATGACCGCCCGGGAGCGCATCGCCATGCTGCTCGACCAGGGTTCTTTCGTCGAGCTGGACGAGTTCGTGCGCCACCGCACGCACGCGTTCGGGATGGAGAAGAAGCGACCGTACGGCGACGCCGTCGTCACCGGCACCGGAACCATCCACGGCCGCCAGGTGGCCGTGTACTCGCAGGACTTCACCATCTTCGGCGGATCGCTCGGCGAGGTCGCCGGCGAGAAGATCATCAAGGTGATGGACCTCGCCCTCAAGACCGGGGTGCCCATCATCGGCATCCTCGACTCCGGCGGAGCGCGCATCCAGGAGGGCGTCGTCGCCCTGGGCAAGTACGGCGAGATCTTCCGCCGCAACACGGCCGCGTCCGGCGTCATCCCCCAGATCTCCATCATCTGCGGCCCCGCGGCCGGCGGCGCCGTGTACTCCCCCGCCCTGACCGACTTCGTGATCATGGTCGACAAGACCAGCCAGATGTTCGTCACCGGCCCCGACGTGATCAAGACCGTCACCGGTGAAGACGTCGGCATGGAAGAACTCGGCGGCGCGCTCACCCACAACACGGTCTCCGGGGTGGCGCACTACCTGGCCAGCGACGAACCCGACGCCCTCGATTACGCCCGCACCCTGCTCAGCTTCCTGCCGGACAACAACCTGGCCGACCTGCCCGTGTACGACAGCGACATCGAGCTGGAGACGACGGATGCCGACCTCAAGCTGAACACGATCATCCCCGACTCCCCGAATCAGCCCTACGACGTGAAGACCGTGATCGAGCACATCGTCGACCACGGCGACTTCCTCGAGACGCAGCCGCTGTTCGCCCCGAACATCGTGGTCGGCTTCGCCCGGGTCGAGGGACGCTCGATCGGCATCGTCGCCAACCAGCCCAGCGCCATGGCCGGCACGCTCAACATCCCGGCCGGCGAGAAGGCCGCCCGGTTCGTGCGGTTCTGCGACGCGTTCTCGATCCCGATCCTCACCCTGGTCGACGTGCCCGGCTTCCTGCCCGGCACCGACCAGGAGTGGACCGGGATCATCCGCCGCGGCGCCAAGCTGCTCTACGCCTACGCGGAGGCGACCGTGCCGCTGGTCACGGTCATCCTGCGCAAGGCCTACGGCGGCGCGTACATCGTGATGGGTTCCAAGCAGCTCGGCGCGGACATCAACCTGGCCTGGCCGACCGCGGAGATCGCCGTCATGGGCGGCCAAGGTGCGGTGAACATCCTCTACCGGGCCGAGATCAAGAAGGCCGAGGCAGCCGATGAGGACGTCGCCGCCGTGCGCACCCGCCTGGCCAACGAGTACACCTACAACGTGGCGAGCCCGTTCCTGGCCGCCGAACGCGGCGAGCTGGACGGCATCATCGAGCCGGCCACAACCCGCGTCGCGATCACCAAGGCTTTGCGCGCCCTGCGCACCAAGCGCGCGAGCCTGCCGCCCAAGAAGCACGGGAACATTCCGCTGTAGGCGGGCACCATGACCGATCCAGCGAATTCCCCCGACCCGGCCGCCGAGATGCGCTTCCTGACCCGCGGCGTCACCCCGCACGAGGCCGCGGCCCTGTCGGCGGTGCTGCACGGCCTGATGCGGGAAGAGAACGACAGCCTGCGCCAGGCGCCGGCACGAGGCCAGAGCGCCTGGCAGCGCAGCCAGCGCGGCATCCGCACGCCGATGGTGCCCGGCGACGGCCGGTGGCGCGGCTTCTCCGCCTGAGAACGGATGCCGGCCCAGCCGGTCCCCCTAAATGCCGACTTTTTTCGTGGTTCCGGTTCAAGCATGATTGAACTTGCCGGTGAGGTTCTCAGAACTTCACAGCCAGATCTCGCCGACTAGGGTAAGCAGGCGAGTTGTGGGGGCGAGTCAGGGTGACATTCGGGTTGTCGCCCTGACACGGAATGTCGAAAGGGGATCAACCTCACGGTTGGTCCCCTTTCGCTTTGACCGGCCCTGCTTGAACCGGGCCCGCGGGCCGCTCGCTGTCAGCGCGGGATCTCCAGCCACAGGTCGACCTCGGGTTCGGGCGATTCCTGTCCGAGCGCGCTGAGTCGGGCATCCGCGCTGCTGAGTCCGACGACGGTGACCGCGGTGGCGGATCCGTCACCGGCGGTGCGCGCGATGATCGAGTCGGCCGTGGTGCCGCCGATCGCGGCCGCCAGCGTGTTGAGGACGGTTTCGAGCTCGGGGCCGCGGATGTCGTCGATGTTGCCCTCGTCGAGCAGGGTGACGATCGCACCCCGGCGGCGGGCGGCCATGACCTGGTCGCGCACGGCGTCGTTGAGCAGCTTGCGACCGCGGATCTCGTCGCGCACGGCGGCCTCGAGGTAGCGGCATTCCTGGCGCTGCTCGGCGGTCAGGTCGCCGCCCCGGTCGATGATGCGGCGCAGCATCGGCGCGGCCAGGCGGATGGTCTGGGCCAGGCGCACCTGGCGCTCGTAGAGGTGGGCCTCCTGGGCGGCCTGCCACTCGGTCGCCTCCCGTTCGGCCAGGGCGTACTGCCGGGCGTCCCGGCCCGCTTTGGCCAGCGCGCGGGCGAGAATGACGGCGACCGCGACCCAGACGACGCTTCCGATCACGCCCATCGACCCCAGGGCCGCCGGACCGGCCCAGACGACCGTGTGCACCACCAACGCCCCGGCGCCGACCCAGGCGAGCGCCGGCTGCCGCCGGGTGGCCGTGATGGTCATCAGGGTTCCGACCGCCGCGACGTACCAGGTGGCGTAACCGTTGTCCACGGACCCGTCCAGCTGGCTGACCACGAGCAGCGGGATCATGGCGCAGACCGCGACGTTGAAGAAGGCCAGCCACAGCGGCATCCGCATGGGGCTCGTGGGCCACAGGCTCAGCACGGTCGCGACGAAGTAGACGACGATCGCCAGGACTGCCGGCCCCGGCGTGCGCGGCTGGTTCAGAGAATAGATGCCGAGCAGGACATGGTAGGTGGAGAAGAGGGCGGCCAGGGAGAGCACGAGGCCGCGCGGCACGGTGATCATGACGCGTGCCTCGCGGGCGCGGGCGGCCATTCGATGGTGATGGTGGTGCCCCGGCCGATCTCGGAGCACACCGCAACCGACCCGCCGGCGCTGGCGACACGGTCCTGGATCGAGATGCGCAGGCCCAGCCGTTCGGCCGGCACCGCGGCCGGGTCGAAGCCCACGCCGGAATCCGCGATTGTGACGGTGCAGCCGCCCTGGGCGTTCGCGCTCAGGGTCAGCGTGCGATCGGGTGTGAACTCGGCCGTCCCCGCGTGCTGCACGCTGTTCACCATGGCCTGCACGCTCGCTGCGAGGATCGCTTCGCTCGCGTGCACCGGGAGGCGGAGCGACTCGATCTGGCACTCGGTGACGGCAAACGGGACAGGGAAACGCTCGGCCGCCGCACGGATCTGCGCTGCCAGCTCGCCGAACGGCACCAGACTGTCGTCACCGGCCGGCACCAGGGCCGCTTCATTGAGCCGGTTCAGGGCATCCGCCGCCATCCCGGAGGCCAGTTCCGACGCCTTCGGGCCGCCCGCCGCCGCGGCGGCGAGGAACGTGGCGAGCACGCTGTCGTGCACGATCGAGTCCACCTGCACGCGTTCGACTTCGGTGGCGTGCTGCCGCACAGCGTTCGCGTACTGGTGCAATGCGTTCGTCTGCGCCGCGTCCACGGCGCCCGCCGTCTGCCTGAGCATGAAGATGATGATCAGGATGACCTCGCCAAGGAGGATCGCGTACACGGCGTCGAGGGAGGACAGGAGCACGTCGGCGCCGCCGCCGGACGGCTGGGACCGGATGACTCCGTAGACGACCGGCACCGCGAGGGTGTACACGGCGGCCCAGGCCAGTGGGAACGCGACCGCCGCACAGGCGGTCGCGATGGTGCACATGTACCAGAGCCACGGCTTGCCGTCGAGCACCTGGTTCGGGTTGATCATGAGCAGGGGCCACGCGATGAGCGCGCCCAGGTAGAACACCGCGACGGTGCCGGTGGCCGCCCGGACCGCCGTCTTCGTGACGGCCGCCACGACGACGGCGGCGAGGGACAGGCCGAGCAGCACCGGCGCGAGGAAGCCCATGATCGGCAGCCGTTCGGGGGCCTGCGCGAACATGATGGGCATCGCCTGAAGCGCGAAAACCACCCCCACGCCGGCGAGGGCGCGGGAGACGACCACCTCGATCCGGGTGCGACTGATCGGGTTGCGCGGCTGACGGGGGCCGGCGATCAGGTCGGAGCCGTGGGGGTCGAGTTCTGTGGGAGGCACGGGAGCGTGCCCGAGCCCGCCCGCAGTGTCAGCCGCGAGCATCCCCGCCGTCCGGGTCGAGGCCCGGCAGGATTCCGTCTTCGACGGCTCGGCGGAGCAGGTCCACCTTCGTGGGCGCCGGCCGGCCGACCTCGATGTACTTCACGCGGATGCGGTCGAGGTATTCGCGGGCGGTCGAGTGCGCGATGCCGAGTTGCATCGCGACCATCTTCAGCGGCAGGCCGGAGGCGTAGAGGTGCAGCACGTCGCGCTCCCGTCGACCCAACTGCGCCTTCGCGAAGTCACGGTCTGCGTCGATGGCCGTGGCCCATTCGAGGTTGTTGAGCACGTCGCCGCGGGCGACGGATGCCACCGCCGCCATCACGGTCGTCGTGGGCGAGGATTTGGGGATCACCCCGGCCGCTCCGGCCGCGAGCGCCTCCCTGACCAGTGCGACCCGGTCCGCGATGCTGTGCACCAGCACGGATGCCCCGGTGCTCTGGGCCCGATGCACATTGTCGGTGACGCGCGAGCCGTCGCCCAGCGACAGGTCGAGCACGATGACGTCGACCGGGCGGCCGTTGATCCCGTCGATGAGTTCCTGCACGGTGGGAGCGGTGAAGATGACCTCGAAGCCGACGTTCTCGCAGGCGGCCTTGATGCCCAGGCGCACCGACTCGTGGTCGTCGGCGATCCCGACCCGCACGGGGTGGTCGAGGACGATGCCGCCCTCGGGCAGGGTGGCCGCGGTCACGGGTGTGGTCGGGTCGGTCATGGGTCCTACATCCTCACGTTGTCGTACAGGTCAACGTCATACAGGTCAACGATAGCTATCTGGACAGCAGCGCGATGCTCTCAACATGGTGGGTGTTGGGAAACAGGTCGAAGGCGCGCAGGGTGCGCAGGGTGTATCCGTGCCCGGCGAGGAGCGCGATGTCTCGGGCCAGCGCGACCGGGTCGCAGGCCACGTAGACGATCTGACGCGGGCCGAGCGCCCCGAGCTGGTCGATGATCTCCTTGCCCGCACCGGCGCGCGGCGGGTCGAGGATGACCGTGGCCGCGTTCTGCCTGGCCCGTTCGGCGGCGCTGGAATCGCGCACCAGGCCGCTGAGGAACCGGTCGACCCGGGAGGTCTGCACACTGGCGCCGACCCATTCGGCCAGGTTCTCGGCGGCGAAGTCGGTGGCCTGGGCGTCGCTCTCGACCGAGGTGATGCGCAAGTCGTGGCCGAACCGGTCGCCGACCGCGGCGGCGAGCAGGCCGACCCCGCCGTAGAGGTCGAGGTTCGCGGCCCGCGGGTCGAACTCGTCGGGGTCGATGGTGTCCTGCACCGCCCGGTAGAGGGTCTCGGCCGCGCTGGTGTGCACCTGCCAGAAGCCGGCGGCGTCGAGTCGGAACTCGCGCTCCCCGACGACCTCGCGAATGAGCGTGCGTGGGGTGGGGCGGCGCTTGCCCGCCGCGTCCTGCTCGGCCACGAGCACCTGCACGGAACCCAGGCTGGGCGCGACGACATCGACGGATGCGGCGCCCTTGAAACGCTGGTCGAGCGGCGCGGCCGCCTCCAGCAGCCGGTCGGCGAGCGGCAGGTCCCCGACCGGGATCACCCGGTGGGAGCGGGCGGCGTAGGGGCCGACGAAGCCGTCCTCGTCGACGTGCAGGCGCACGCGCGTGCGCCAGCCCGTGCCGTCGGCGGCGTCGCCGGGGGACGCGTTGCGGCCCACCTGGACGGGCTCGACCGTGACCTCGGACTCGATGCCGGCCATCCGTTTGAGGGCGTCGGCCAGCACCTGGCGCTTGAGCTCGCGCTGGTGGCCGAGCTCGATGTGGCCGAACTCCGCGCCGCCGGCACGGTCGTCCGGGTCGCGCTCGAGCGCGGCGGACGCCCAGATGTGCGGCTGGCGCTCGGGCGCCTCGGTCAGGACCTCGACCGTTTCGGCCCGCCAGAAGCTCTTGTGGCTGGCCGAGGTCAGCCGGGCGCGCACACGCTCCCCCGGCATGGTGTCGCTGACGAAGACCACGCGACCCTCATGCCGGGCGATGAAGATGCCGCCGTGAGCTACGTTTGTGACGTCGAGTTCGAGTTCCGCGCCCACTTCTGCGGAGTGCCCGCTCTGGTCTGCCTGGTTGTCGTTGCTGGTGCCCATTCATCGATGATCCCACACCGCTTATCCCCTGCACGAGCCTCACCCCCACGCACGAAGGGAAACCATGCGCCTCTACCTGGCGTCCACGTCTCCGGCACGGCTCATGCTGCTGCGCTCGGCGGGCGTCGAACCCGTAACCCTGGCCCCCGACGTGGACGAGGATGCCGTGGCGGCCGAAGCCGCCCGGCACAGCGGCGCGCCCCTCACCCCGCACAGGGTGGTGGAGCTGCTGTCCCGGGCGAAGGCGGAGGCCGTGTCCCTCGCGCTGACCCGGGCGGGCGACATCGGGGACGGCCTCGTGCTCGGCGGCGATTCGGTTTTCGTGATCGACGACGTCATCTACGGCAAGCCGCACACGAGCGAGAAGGCCCGTGAACGCTGGCAGCTGCAGCGCGGCCGCACCGGGCAGCTGTTTTCCGGCCACTGGCTGATCGACCACACGAACGGCGTGGCCGGGCAGGCCGTCGGGGCCGTCGCGGTCGCCGACGTCACCTTCGCCGACGATATCGGGGATGCCGAGCTCGACGCCTACATCGCGACCGGCGAGCCCCTGTTCGTGGCCGGCGCGTTCACGATCGACAGCCTCGGCGCGCCCTTCATCACCCACATCGACGGGGACCCCTCCACCGTCGTGGGGCTTTCCCTCCCGACGCTGCGGCGGCTCGTGAACCGGCTCGGTCACTCCTGGCCGAGCCTGTGGAACCGCCCCTCGAACTGACCTGCGGCACCCGTTTGGCACCCGATTGTAGGCATCCGCACTTTTATCGCCCCTCTTTTTGTGGGAGAGAACCAAAACCGAGGGGGCCGAGCGCCATAAGCTAGGGCACTGTGCCCCCAATAACGAAGGTCCTCATCGCAAACCGGGGCGAAATCGCCGTCCGGGTGATCCGCGCCGCCAAGGACAGCGGGATCCTCTCGGTCGCCGTCTATGCCGACCAGGATCGCGACTCGATGCATTCGCACCTCGCCGACGAGGCCTACGGGCTCGACGGCACCACGAGCGCGGAAACGTACCTCGTGATCGAGAAGCTCCTCTCGGTGGCCAGGCGGTCCGGCGCCGACGCCGTGCACCCCGGCTACGGGTTCCTCGCCGAGAACGCCGACTTCGCCCGCGCCGTCATCGGCGCCGGCCTGATCTGGATCGGCCCCTCCCCCGAGGCGATCGAGAAGCTCGGCGACAAGGTGTCCGCCCGGCACGTCGCCGAGAGGGTGCACGCACCGATGGCGCCCGGCACCCTCAACCCGGTCGTGGATGCCTCCGAGGTCCTCGACTTCGTTGACCTGCACGGCCTGCCGGTCGCGATCAAGGCCGCCTTCGGCGGCGGCGGCCGCGGCCTGAAGGTCGCCCGCACCCGGGAAGAGGTTCCCGAACTCTTCGACTCCGCCACCCGCGAGGCCGTCGCCGCGTTCGGCCGCGGCGAATGCTTCGTCGAGAAATACCTGGACAAGCCCCGCCACGTCGAGACCCAGTGTCTCGCCGACGCCCACGGCACCGTCGTGGTGGTCTCCACCCGCGACTGCTCACTGCAGCGCCGCCACCAGAAGCTGGTCGAGGAGGCGCCCGCGCCGTTCCTCACCGACGCGCAACGCGACGAGATGTACCGCGCCTCCAAGGCGATCCTCGCCGAGGTCGGCTACGTCGGCGCCGGCACCTGCGAATTCCTGATCGGCCAGGACGGGACGGTGTCCTTCCTCGAGGTCAACACCCGGCTGCAGGTCGAGCACCCCGTGTCGGAGGAAGTGACCGGCATCGACCTGGTGCGCGAGCAGTTCCGTCTCGCCGAGGGCGGGCACCTCACCTACGGCGATCCGGAACCGATCGGGCACTCCTTCGAATTCCGGATCAACGGCGAGGATGCCGGCCGCGGCTTCATGCCCGCCCCCGGCCCCGTGCACGTGTTCAAGCCATCCGGCGGCCCCGGCGTGCGCGTCGACAGCGGCGTGCAGGCCGGAGACGTCATCTCCGGGTCGTTCGACTCCCTGCTGGCGAAGCTGATCGTGACCGGAGCCACCCGGGAAGAGGCCCTCGAGCGCTCCCGCCGGGCCCTGGACGAGTTCGAAGTGGCCGGCCTGCCGACCGTGCTGCCCTTCCATCGCCGCATCGTGCGCGACCCCGCCTTCGCACCGGCCGACGGAGCGCCGTTCTCGATCTACACCCGCTGGATCGAAACCGAGTTCCAGAACGACATTGAGCCGTGGAACGGATCCCCGGAAGAACTCACCGGTCCCCAGAAACGCCACAACGTGGTCGTGGAGGTGGAGGGCCGCCGGATCGAGGTCAGCCTACCCGTGCGGCTGCTCCCCGGCACGGGCTCCGAGAACACGGCCGGCCCCGCGCCCCGGCGCCGTGGAGGCTCCCACTCGATCCAGACGGCGACGGGCGATGCGGTGCACGCCCCGATGCAGGCGACCATCGTGAAGCTGGCCGTCGCCGAGGGTGACAGCGTCGTCAAGGGCGACCTGCTGCTCGTACTCGAGGCCATGAAGATGGAGCAGCCGCTGACCGCCCACAAGGACGGCGTGGTCGGCACCGTCGGCGCCGTCATCGGCGCCACCGTGGCATCCGGTTTCCTGCTGATGGCCGTGCTCGACGCCTGACGCCCGGCCTCAGGTCTCGGCTCCATTCCGCTCAGTCGCACCAAAAAAACCCTCGTTCCGGGAACGAGGGTTTTTTGGTGTGACTGAGCGAAGATCTCGCCGCGGCCCGGGGCTACTGCACGATGTGCATGGCGCGGGCGGCATCCGAGATCGAGTGCGTCAGCGACGGGTAGACCGGGAACGCCATCGCGACCTCGTCGACGGTGAGCCGGTGCTCCACGGCCAGCGCCAGCGGGAAGATCAGTTCGCTCGCCTTGGGCGCCACGATCACGCCGCCGATCACGGTGCCGGTGGTCGTGGTCGCGAACAGCTTGACGAAGCCGTCCTTGATGCCCATCATCTTGGCCCGCGGGTTGGACGAGAGCGGCAGCTTGTGGATGATGCCGCGGGTGAGGCCGTCCTCGATCTGCTTCTGGGTCCAGCCCACGGTGGCGATCTCCGGCTGGGTGAAGATGTTGGCCGAGACGTTGCGAATCTCGATCGGCTTGACCGCGTCGCCCATGGCGTGGAACACGGCGGTGCGCCCCATCATCGAGGCGACGGATGCCAGCGGCAGCTCCGTCGTGCAATCGCCGGCCGCGTAGACGTTCGGGATGGACGTGCGCGCGACCCGGTTCACCCGGATGTGCCCGGATTCGGTGAGCTGTACGCCCGCCTCCTCGAGCCCGATCCCGGCCGTGTTCGGAATGGACCCCACCGCGATCAGGCAGTGGCTGCCCTCGACCGTGCGACCGTCGGAGAGCGTGGCCAGCACGCCGGTCTCCGTGCGCACGACCGAGGCGGCGCGGGACTTGCTGAGCACGACCATGCCGTTGCGTTTGAAGACGTTCTCGATCACGGCGGCCGCGTCCGCGTCCTCGCCGGGCAGAACCTGGTCGCGGCTGGAGATCAGCGTGACCCGGGCGCCGAGGGCGCGATAGGCGGACGCGAACTCGGCGCCGGTCACGCCGGAGCCGACCACGATGAGGTGCTCGGGCACCGCGCGCAGGTTGTAGAGCTCGGTCCAGCTGAGGATGCGTTCGCCGTCGGGGATCGCGGTCGGCAGGATGCGCGGGGTCGCGCCGACGGAGACGACGATCGTGTCCGCCTCGATCCGGTCGAAGTCGATGCCGGAGCCGTCCTCGGCCGTCGAGACGATCAGACCGCTGGTGCCGTCGAGGCGGCCGTGGCCGCTGACGAGGTTCACGCCGGCGCGCATCAGCGTCGCCTTCATGTCCTCGGACTGTTGGCGGGCCAGGGCCAGGAGCCGCTTGTTGACCGCGGCGAGGTTGATGGCCACTTCCGGGCGGGCCGGCTTGCCCAGCTCGTTGCGCACGAACAGCTGCACGCCGAGGTCGGTGGCCTCGCCGATGGAGTTGGTGGCCTCGGCGGTGGAGATGAGGGACTTGGAGGGGACGACATCCGTGATCACGGCGGAACCGCCGACCCCGACGCGCTCGACGAGGGTGACCTCGGCCCCCTGCTGGGCGCCGGCGAGGGCGGCTTCGTACCCGCCGGGCCCTCCGCCGAGGATAGCGATGCGCTGCTTGCGTTCGAACTCGTAGGCCATGCTCATATTCTCCCGTCTCGCGGCGGCCCCCGCCAACCGAGCCCCTCCCCGGCCGAACCAATTCGACGGAGATATGCACGGAATCTGACGCTCAGGCCCGTTTTCGGCCCGAAAATCGCAGAATCTCCGTCGAATCAGTCACGGGCACGCCGCCGAAAACGAGGGGCAATTAGAATGACGGGATGCTGATGACCGACATTAATCCGCTCGACGTTCCCGAAACCGATCCGTTCGACGTCGCACGGACCGCCGCGCGGGAGATCGCCGAGGCCACGGGCATCGCCCGCCACGACATCGCCCTGACCCTGGGCAGCGGCTGGGGCCGCGCCGCCGACCTGATCGGCGAGACCACCCACACCCTCGACGCCGAGGAGATCACGGGCTTCAGCGCTCCCGCCCTCGCCGGGCACGCCGGCAAGCTCCGCTCGGTGCTGCTGCCCGGCGGCAAGCGCGCGCTCCTGATCGGCGCCCGCACGCACTATTACGAGGGCCACGGCGTGCGCCGGGTGGTGCACAGTGTGCGCACCGCTGCCGCCACCGGCGCGACGACCATGATCCTCACCAACGGGGCCGGCGGCATCCGTGAGACCTGGACGCCCGGCACGCCCGTGCTGATCAGCGACCACATCAACCTCACCGCTGACTCACCGCTCGAGGGTGCGACGTTCGTCGACCTGACCGACCTGTACTCCCGCCGGCTGCGCGACCTGGCCCGCACCATCGACCCGACGCTCGACGAGGGCGTCTACTGCCAGTTCCGCGGGCCGCACTATGAGACACCGGCCGAGGTGCAGATGGCCAGGGTCATCGGCGGCCACATCGTCGGCATGTCCACGGCGCTGGAGGCCATCGCGGCCCGCCAGGCCGGGATGGAGGTCCTCGGCCTCTCCCTGATCACCAACCTCGCGGCCGGGATCCAGACGGAGCCGCTCAGCCATGCCGAGGTGCTCGACGCCGGCAAGTCTGCCGAACCGGTCATCAGCGCGCTGCTCGCCCGGATCGTGGCCGCACTGTGAGCCTCGCCGACATGAGCGCCGACGGCATCAACCCGGACGGCGTCAACAACCCGGATGCCCTGAACACGGATGCTCTGAACACGGATGCCCGCAACCCCGGCGAGACCGACGCGACGGCCCGGGGCCGGCACTCCACCCCCTCGGAGAGCACCGCAGACGCAGACGCCGGCACCGACGCGGCGAACGACGCGCTCCTGCCGAACACGATGGTGCTGGACACCATTCAGCCGGCTGACCCGTCCGGCAACGCCGGCACGGGCGCAACGGATGCAACCTCGACCCTGGTCGCCACGGCCGGCGCCTGGCTGAACCAGGACCCCGACCCGGAGACCCAGGCCGAACTGCGCGCCCTCCTCCGCGGGGTCGCCGACGGCGACGCCGGCGCCCTGGCCGAGCTGCACTCCCGCTTCGACGACCGCCTCGCCTTCGGCACGGCCGGCCTGCGCGGCGCGATCGCCGCCGGCTCCAATCGGATGAACCGCGTGCTCGTCTGCCAGGCCGCCGCCGGTCTGGCCGCTTTCCTGATCAAGACCACGCCGCCGGACCGGGTCCCCTCGGTCGTCATCGGTTATGACGGCCGCAAGAACTCCCAGGTGTTCGCCACCGATTCGGCCGCCGTGATGGCCGGGGCCGGGGTGCGCGCCATCCTGCTCCCCCGCCTGCTCCCTACGCCCGTTCTCGCCTTCGCGGTGCGCCACCTCGACGTCGGCGCCGGCGTCATGGTCACCGCCTCGCACAATCCCCCGAACGACAACGGTTACAAGGTCTATCTGGGCGGCGCCAACCAGGGTTCCCAGATCGTGTCACCCGACGACGCGGCCATCGCGGCCGAGATCCTGCGCGTCGCCGCCGAGCAGCAGGTTCCGCAGCTGCCCCGGGCCCCCTACGAGACGGCCCCCGAGTCGGTCGTGCAGGCCTACATCGACGAGACCGCGAGCATCGCCCACCCGCCGCGCGCGCAGGTGACCACGGTTTACACGGCGCTGCACGGCGTCGGCTGGGACACCACCCGGCGCGTGCTCGAGGCGGCCGGTTTCGACCTGCCGACCCTGGTCGACGCCCAGATCGCTCCGGATGGCGCATTCCCCACCGTCGCATTCCCCAACCCGGAGGAACCCGGCGCGATGGACCTCTCCTACGAGACGGCCAGGGAGGTCGGCGCGGAACTGATCATCGCCAACGACCCCGACGCCGACCGGCTCGCGATCGCCATCCCGCAGGAGGGAACCGCGAGCGGCTACCGCCGACTCAGCGGCAACGAGGTCGGGGCCCTCCTTGGCTGGCGGGCCGCGGAGATCGCGTCCGGTGCGCCCGGCCACGGCGGGGCCACGGGCACGCTCGCCTGCTCCATCGTCTCCACCCCCGCCCTGCAGGCCGTCGCTCAGGCCTACGGGCTGCGGTTCACCGACACCCTCACCGGCTTCAAATGGGTGTCCCGCGCCCCCGGCCTCATCTTCGGTTTCGAAGAGGCGCTGGGATACCTCGTGAACCCGCGCACCGTGCGGGACAAGGACGGCATCTCCGCGGCAGTCGCGCTGCTGTCCCTGGTCAGCGACCTCAAGGCCGAGGGTGTCACCCTGGCCGAGCACCTCGACCGGTTCAGCGAACGGTTCGGCCACTTCGCATCCGGTCAGATCTCGGTGCGGGTCACCGACCTGACCGAGATCGAACGAGTCATGGCCCGGCTGCGGGAGAGCCCCCCGGCCTTCGTCGGACGGATCGCGGTGGACCACATCGACGACCTCGCCGCTGGTTTCAACGGCCTGCCGCCCAGCGACGTGCTGCGGATCCGGCTCGCCGACGGCTCCCGCGTGATGGTGCGCCCGAGCGGCACCGAGCCCAAGCTCAAGGTCTACCTCGACACCAGCAGCACCAACGGATCCGTCGCCGAGCGCAAGGCCGCCGCCGAGGAGACCCTCGCCGAACTCGACCGGGGCATGCGCGAACTGATCAAGTAGCCCGCCACTGTGGCCGTTCCGGTCGAGAGTGCCCGTTGGAACGGGCACTCTCGACCGGAACGGCCACTTCTGCGTGCGGGCTGCGGCGCCCGCCGGGGGCGGGAGTCGCGGGG